>JAKLIL010000268.1 GCA_022709625.1 Verrucomicrobiota bacterium | reverse complement strand
GGCTTCTTCGTCCAATTGGGCGCCAAGTTCCTGTTCTAGTTGCCGCCCCCTGCGGCGGTCGTCGGCCGCCGCCGGAGGATGGCCGCCGCCCGGCACGTTCGCTTTCCGCGAACGTGCCGTTGCGTTTCCGCAAAGGGAGAATCCGATGATCCGTTGCTACGTGCCGACCGCCAACTGGACAAACGACCCGGTCGAACTGGACGAGGCCGAAGCCCGGCATCTGGTATCGGTTCTGCGCGCCCGGGCGGGAGAACGCATCGAAATCCTCGACGGCGCGGGCCGCCTGGGGGAAGCGGAAGTGGTTGTCGCCGACAAGAAGCGCACCGCGGTTCGGATCCTCTCGCGGCGGGAATGCGCGCCGTTTGCGCCGCGGCGCATTCTGGCCCAAGCCTTGGTGCGCGAGC
Organism: Verrucomicrobiota bacterium; assembly: GCA_022709625.1. Classification (GTDB taxonomy): domain Bacteria; phylum Verrucomicrobiota; class Kiritimatiellia; order CAIQIC01; family Lenti-01; genus Lenti-01. The sequence goes on along the minus strand of JAKLIL010000268.1, from coordinate 2,931 downwards.
AGAAGATGGATTGGCTGATCCAGAAGGCGGTCGAATTGGGCGTGCACGAAATCTGGCCGCTCCAGACCGAACGCGCCGTGGCGCAGATCCGGCCCGCGGAGGCCGGCAAGAAAGCCGCCCGTTGGCAGGCAATCGCCCTGGCCGCCTGCAAGCAGAGCGGAAATCCCTGGCTGCCGCACATTGCGCCGCCGCGCGGGCTGGCGGCGGCGCTGGCGACGCTGCGGGAGCAGCCGGGGGCAGCCTGCTTCGGCGCGTTGCAGGCGGGCGCCGTGCCGCTGCCGGAGTTCTTCGGTCGCTTGCGCCGCGACAACTGCCCGCAGGTGGCCGCGTTCATCGGGCCGGAAGGCGATTTCAGTCCCGCCGAAGTCGACATGTTGCGGGCTGCCGGCGCGCAGCCCGTCACGTTCGGGCCGATCGTCTTCCGCGTCGAGACCGCCGCGCTTTTCATTTTGTCGGCCCTGCAGTATGCTTGGCTGTAATCGAAAGGACTTCCCATGAACGAACTCCATCCGCAAGCCTTCACCATTCGCGGCGCTCCCGCCCGGACCTTCACCGCGTTGCCGGCCGCCGGCGCCACGGCCCCCGATTTCCGCCTGGCCGATCAGGAATTCAAGGATTGGACCCTGGCCGATTTTTCCGGCAAGAAAAAGATCCTGAACGTTGTGCCCTCCCTCGACACCTCCGTCTGCCAGTTGTCGGCCAAGAAGTTCAACGAGGAAGTCGCCAAGCGGACCGACGTGGTCGTACTGACGATTTCGGCCGATCTGCCGTTCGCCCAGGCGCGGTTTTGCGCCACGCTGAAGGCGCCGAACGGCAAGTTCCTGTCCACCTTCCGCTCGCCCGAATTTGGGATGGACTACGGCACCCTGATCGTGGAGCACGCGCTGATGGGCCTCCAGGCCCGGGCGGTGATCGTGCTGGACGAACGAAACGTCGTGAAGCATGTCCAGTTGGTGTCCGAACTGACGCATGAACCCGACTACGCGGCCGCGCTGGCGGCCTTGGGATAGCGTTTGGGTGGCCTTGTCCAGTCGGAGGCCTGGGCCTTGCGCCGGCTGCAGGGCGCAGCGGAATACCCACCGGCATCCGCCGCGCCCTACGATCCTGACGCGGCGTTTCCGGAATTCCCAGGTCTGAAAGTCGCCGCCGTTCCCAATCCGGTTTTCGCGCTGGTGCGCGACTGCTTGCGCGAACTGGGCTTGGACGCCGGCCGCTTCGGCACCCGGGCCTGGAATCCGCTGGGCGACCTCGTGCGGCCCGGCGGGAAGATCGTGGTAAAGCCCAACTGGGTTCTGCACCGCAACATGGGCGCGGGGGGGATGGACTGCATGGTCACGCACCCCGCCGTTCTGCGGGCCGTGCTGGAATACGTGTTTCTGGCGCGGCCGGCGCAGGTGGTGCTGGGCGATGCGCCCATCCAGGGCTGCGATTTCGAGCGGCTGCTGGATTTCGGCGGCCTGCGCACGGTGATCGCCGCCTTCCCGGCGCGGGGTCTGCCGCTGGCCGTCAAGGATTTCCGCCGGACCGTGATGACGGAAGAACGCGGTCTGAAATCGGTGGCCGAGGAACTGCGGCCCGAATCGGACTACGTGCTGGTGGATCTCGGGCCGGACAGCTGGCTGGAACCGATTTCCCGGGATTGGAAGAAATTCCGCGTGACGGTCTACGATCCCCGCAAGATGTGGGCGCACCACCGGCCCGGCCGGCATCGCTTCCTGGTGGCGCGGGATATTTTGGCGGCCGATCTGGTGGTGAACGTGCCCAAGCTCAAGGCGCACAAAAAGGCCGGCATCACGTGTTGCCTCAAAAACCTGATCGGCATCAACGGCAACAAGGAATACCTGCCGCACCACCGCAAGGGCGCGGCCGATTCCGGCGCGGGCGACAACTACGCGCACCGGCAGTGGCAGATGGGCCTGGCCGAGGATCTTCTGGACGCGGCGAATTGCCTGCGGGGCTGGCCCCGCGTCTATCGGTTGTGCGAGAAGGTGGTCTGGCACTTGTTCGCCAAAGCGAACAAGCGGGACGCCACGGCCCAGCTTGAAGGCAGTTGGCACGGCAACGACACCATTTGGCGGACCTGCCTCGATCTCAACCGCGCCTTGCTCTACGCGGGGCCGGACGGTCAGATGCGGGAAACGCCGCAGCGCGAGGAGATTTCCATCGTGGACGCCGTCGTGGCGGGGCAGGGGGAAGGGCCGCTGGCTCCCGATCCGCTGGCGACCGGCGCGGTGTTTGCCGCGCGCAATCCGGCCGTCGGCGATTACGTGGGCGCGGCGCTGTTGGGATTCGATTCCGCGCAAATCCCGTTGCTGCGCCACGCCTGCGACGAAATCCGCTGGCGCATTTGCGCGCGCCCGCCGGCGCGGCTCGCGTTCGCGCCGCCGTTTCCCGCCGCCCGCGCGCCCAAGGGCTGGGCCGGCCACCTCGAGTTTCCGGGCCGCGCCGGCTAGGTTTGCCCGTGGATTTCCGCATCCAATCCTTCAAGCAGGCGGCTTTCTGGTCCACGGCCATTGGGGCCTTTGGCCAGGTGCTGGCCTTGCTCTTCGGCATGCTCATGGCCTCGTTGTTCGGGGCGCAAGAGAGCACCGACGTGTTGTACTATTGTCTGGGCATCTTTGCGTTGCTGACCGGCATGTTCCAGGCGATCAACGTCAGCGTGCTCATTCCCGAAACCATGCGCCGCCGACACCAGGTCGGCGAAGCCGACGCCATGGCGTTTCTCAACCGGTTTTTCGCCGCCTTGGCCCTCGCGATCCTCGCGCTGGCGGCTTGGATGCTCTGGAATCCGGCCGGAACGCTGACGCTGATCTCGCAGTTTTCGCGGGACGTGCTGGCGCGTCAATCGCGCCTGGTGTTTTGGCTGCTCGCCACGATGCCGTTGCAGATGGTCGCCCAGTTGCTGCTGGATGTCCTGGTGTCGTACCGGTT
>JAKLIL010000267.1 GCA_022709625.1 Verrucomicrobiota bacterium | reverse complement strand
GACGTCATCGCCACCATCATGGTCGGCGACGGCGACTCCCTGCCGGTCTCCAAGATGCCCATCGACGGCACGTTCCCTTCGGCCACCACGCGGTGGGAAAAGCGCAACGTCGCCCTCAACGTCCCGATCTGGGACGAGGCCGAGTGCATCCAGTGCGGCACGTGCTCGTTCGTGTGCCCGCACGCCGTCATCCGCGCCAACGAATACGACAAGAAGCTCCTGGACAAGGCCCCCGCCGGCTTCAAGCACGCCCCCGTGCGCAACAAGCCCGACGTGGCCTACACCCTCCAGATCTACGTCGAGGACTGCACCGGCTGCGGCGTCTGCGTGGCCTCCTGCCCCAAGAAGAACAAGAACGACCCGACCCGCAAGGCCATCAACCTCGGAGCCAAGCTGCCGATCGTGGCCCAGGAGCGCGAGAACATCGCGTTCTTCGAGAGCCTGCCCGTCATGGACCGCGCCAAACTCAACCTCGGCATGGTCAAGGACGTCCAGTACACGATCCCGCTGTTCGAGTTCTCCGGCGCCTGCGCCGGCTGCGGCGAAACCCCGTACCTGAGCCTGCTGAGCAAGCTCTTCGGCGACCGCGCCATCGTCGCGAACGCCACGGGCTGCTCTTCGATCTACGGCGGCAACCTGCCGACCACCCCGTGGTCCCAGAACCGCGACTGCCGCGGCCCGGCCTGGTCGAACAGCCTGTTCGAGGACAACGCCGAATTCGGCATGGGCTTCCGCCTCACCTGCGACCAGCAGAAGCGCTACGCCGAACAGCTCGTCGAGACCCTCAAGGCGGACGTCGGCGCGGAACTGGCCGACGGCCTCCTGAAGGCCGACCAGAAGGATGAAGGCGGCATCGCCGCCCAGCGCGAACGCGTCGCGCAGCTCAAGACCAAGCTCGCCGGCAACGGCACGCCCGAGGCGCTCAACCTACTCTCCGTCGCCGACTACCTCATCCAGAAATCCGTCTGGATCGTCGGCGGCGACGGCTGGGCGTACGACATCGGCTACGGCGGACTCGACCACGTCCTCGCTTCCGGCGCCAACGTGAACATCCTCGTGCTCGATACGGAGGTGTACTCGAACACCGGCGGCCAGGCCTCCAAGTCCACCCCGCTCGGCGCGGTCGCCAAGTTCGCCGCCGGCGGCAAACCCGCCTCCAAGAAGGATCTCGCCCTCATGGCGATGAACTACGACAACGTCTACGTGGCCCGCGTCGCCTTCGGCGCCAACGCGCCGCAGGCCATCAAGGCCTTCAAGGAAGCCGAAGCCCACGAGGGCCCGTCGATCATCATCGCCTATTCCCACTGCATCGCGCACGGGATGAAGGAAATGCGCGACGGCCTCGAACAGCAGAAACTGGCGGTCAATTCCGGCCACTGGATCCTCAGCCGCCGCGACCCCGCGCTGGCCGCCCAGGGCAAGAATCCGCTGCAGCTCGACAGCAAGGCGCCGTCGGTTCCGCTCAAGGACTACATCTACAACGAGACCCGCTACAAGATGCTGGTCAAGAGCAACCCCGAAGCCGCCGCCAAGCTGCTGGAAATGGCGCAGGCCGACGTCCAGAAACGCTGGGCCATGTACGCCAAGATGGCGGATCTGCCCGCCCCCAAGGCCTAACAGCCCCGGCACGCGGGCGTGCCGGCTCCTATGGAGACCCGACGCCCTCGTCGGAACCGCCCCCCCCCGCGCCCCGGAGAAATCCGGGGCGCTTTTCCTGCCCCGCGCGGTTTTCTTAACCAATTTTCAGAATTTCGGTTTTGACCTTCTGAATGCCCGGAGCCAAATTGGATTTAATGGAACCAGATCGTCCAGGTCCCGCGCCTTGGCCGCCGCGCGAGGGCAGCCGCCCGGTGGAGTTGTCGGTCCTCATCCCGGCCTACAACGAAGAAGCCTGCATCGAGCCCGTGGTGCGGGAAACGATCGGAGTTCTTCGCGGACTTGGCCAGGCGTTCGAGATCGTCGTGGTCAACGACGGCTCGACCGACGCCACCGGCCCGCGCCTCGATTTGCTCCGCACGGACCTGCCCGAACTTCGCGTCCTGCGCCTGGCCGTCCGTTCCGGCCAAAGCGCGGCGCTGGGCGCCGCCTTTCGCGCGGCCCGCGGCAAGGTCTTCGTCACCCTCGATGCCGACGGCCAGAACGACCCGGCCGACATCCCCGCGCTGCTCGCGCGGCTGGCGAACTTTGACCTTTGCTGCGGCTACCGGGTCAACCGAAAGGATCCTTGGTCCAAGCGCGTCGGAGGCCGGCTGGCCAACGCTGTCCGCAACCGCGTGTTGCGCGAACATATCCGCGACACCGGTTGCACCCTGAAAGCTTTTCGCGCCGAATGGGCGCGGCCGTTGCCCATGCAGTTCCGCGGCATGCATCGGTTCCTCCCGGCCTTGCTGGCCATGGCCGGCGCCCGCATCGAAGAAATTCCCGTCAACCACCGGCCGCGCTCCGCGGGCCGCAGCAAGTACAGCAACTGGAACCGGCTGAAGGAAACCCTGTGGGACCTGTGGGCCGTCCGCTGGATGCAGAAACGACACTGCCCCATCCGGCTGGAGGAATAGCGCATGGAAACCCTCAAGCATTTCGTGGACGTGCTGGCCAACCCCATGGGCATGCTGGGCATGCTGGGCCAATTCCTGTTCTTTTCCCGCTTTTTGGTGCAATGGATCGCGTCGGAAAAGAAAGGCAAGTCCACCGTTCCGCTTTCGTTTTGGTATTTGTCGATCGGCGGCGGCGGACTGTTGCTGGTCTACGCCCTCTGGCGGAAAGACCCCGTCATTTCCCTGGGGCAGCTTGTGGGCCTGTTCGTGTACGTCCGCAATCTGATGTTGATCTACCGACGCAAACCCGCGCCCGTCGTGGGTTCCTGAATCCGCATGCGCCGTCCCGCCGTCTGGCAGTTGTTCGTCCTTGCGGCCCTCTTGTGGGGCGGGGAATACCTGCGCCGGGATTTGTGGGAGCCCGACGAGGCTCGCTATGCCTACGTGGCCCGGGAAATGGCGCAGGACGGCCATTGGCTCGTGCCCTACCGCAGCGGCGAATACTATGCCCACAAGCCGCCGCTTCTCTTTTGGCTGATCAATCTGGCCGCCCGCGCCACCGCGCTGCCCATCGGACGCCTCCCGGCGCGCCTGCCGGGTTTCTTCGCGGGCGTTCTCGCCTTGTGGGCCACCGCGCGCCTGGCCGAACGCTGGGCCGGTGCCAAAGCCGCCTGGCCCGCCGTGCTGGCGCTATGCACGACTTATTTGTTCTGGCATGAAATCGGCTTCGCCCGCATGGACGGTCTGCTGCTGGGCTGGACCATGGGGGCGCTGGCCATGCTGTTCCTGAACGACGACGCTC
>JAKLIL010000266.1 GCA_022709625.1 Verrucomicrobiota bacterium | reverse complement strand
AACCGCAGCCGGGCGAAACCGCCGCGGACTACGTGCGGCGCAACGCTCGCGACAAGGCCCGCGACGTGGCCGGCCGGACGGCGCCGGACTCGGTGGTGATCGCGGCGGACACGGTGGTGGTGCTGCGCGGCCACATCATGGAAAAGCCGGGCACCGCAGCCGAGGCGCGCGACATGCTGCGCCGCTTGAGCGGGCAGGTCCATCAGGTCGTCACGGGGTTTTGCGTGCGCGGACCCGACGCCGCCGGCGCACCGGCGGAGCGCGTGGCGGCGGTGTCCACCGACGTGGAATTCAAGGAATTGGCGGACGGGGAAATCGACGCCTACGTCGGCAGCGGCGAACCGATGGACAAGGCGGGGGCCTACGCCATTCAAGGGCGCGGGGCCTACATGATCCGGCAAATCCGGGGCTCGTACACCAACGTCGTGGGGCTGCCGCTGACCGAGCTGGTGGAGATTCTCGCCGCCGAATTCGGCGTGCGGCCGACCTTCCACGGTCCGGCGGGAGCCTGAACCGTGCGGGGGGCTACAGCAGGTCGGCTTCGTTGGGATTGCGGCAGAAGAGGACGCCCTGGTAGGCGAAGAGGCCCTTGAACGCGAGCGTGAGGCCGCGGCAGAGCCAGAGCGGCAGGCGCCAGCGCTTGCGCCGCAGGAAGGGGAATGCCAGCGTCAGCGGCAGGGAAGTCACGTCCACCGCCTCGACCCGCCAGCCGGCGCGGGCCAGCAGTTGGCGCATGCTGCCGAGCGTGTAGAAGTGCAGGGCCTGCTCCTCCAGCAGGCCGCGGTGGTGCAGCGGGAATTTGCCGAACAGGATGCGCAGGCGCACGTAGAGGTTCACCATGTTGGGCAGCGACACCACGAGCAGCCCGCCCTTGACGAGGTGTTTCTTCAGCCGCGAGAGGACGTCGGCGGGGTCCACGAGGAATTGCAGGACGTCGGCGGCGAGAATGACATCGTAGGTTTCCGCCAGCGGGACGTCGTCGAGGCGGTTGAGGTCGCCCGCGAAGACCTGCCGGAAAATGGCGCCGGCTTCGGCGGCGGCGCGCGGATCGCGGTCGATGCCGTCGCAGACGAGGCCGTCCGCGCGCAGCATGGCGGGAATGGCGGCGCAGCCGAAGCCGAGATCGAGCACCTTGGCGCCGCGCAGGTCCAGGCGGCGCAAGCGGCGCAGGATGAGCGAGTGGGAGGAATAGGGATCGTCGAGCTTGCGCGATTCCACCAGGGAGCGGGGCGCGACGTCGTAGCGGTTGAGGTGGAGCAGTCCCCAGCGGTGGAGGCGGAAGAGCAGGGCGCTGCCGAGGCAATTGAGGCCGTAGGCGATGCCGTTGACGTGGCACGTCTCGTCGCCGTAGCGGGTGGGAATGGGAAGTTCCGCGATCCGGGCGCCGGCCTGGCGGGCCTGGAAGAGAATCTGGGAATCGAAATGCCATTCGTCGCTGTTCTCCCACATGGGGATTTGCCGGAGGAAGCGGGTCGCGTAGCCGCGGTAGCCCGAGTGGAACTCGGACATGCGCAGGCCGCCCAACCGGTTCTCGGCCCAGGTCAAGAAGATGTTGGCGACGAACTTGTACTTGGGCATCCCGCCTTGGAGGGCGTCGCGCCGGTGGATCATGCGCGAGCCGATGACCACGTCGGCTTCGCCGGCCACCAGGGGCCGGAAGAGGTCCGGCAGCCGTTCGGGCGCGTACTGGCCGTCGCCGTGGAGCATGACCACGGCGTCGAGGCCGCGGTCGATGGCATATTGGTAGCCGAACTTCTGGTTGCCGCCGTAGCGGCGGTTGGTGCGGTTGCGGAACACCTGCAGCTTGCCGTGCGGGTCGGGATATTCCATCGCCTTGCGGGTCGTTTCGTCCGTGCTGCAGTCGTCGATGACGTAAACGACCTCCACCTCGCGCCAGATTTCCGCGGGAATCCGCCGCAACGTGTCCTGGATGAGCAATTCGGCGTTGTAGGAAATGACGAAGACGCCCAGCCGCTTGCCCCGGGCCGAAAACGGCACGGGCGCGGTGACAGGTGTCGCATCGACCATGGCTGCGCCTATTTCACCCGGTCTGCGGAAATGCCAACCCCGGCGTTATTCGGGGACCTCGGGGCTTTCGGGCGCGACGGGCGCTACGGGCGCAACGGGAGCGCCGGCGGCCGGCGGGGCGGCTTGGGATTCAACCGCCTCAGGCGCGGAATCGGAAGTCGGCAAGGCCGGCTGCAGGTTGGGCCGGAGATCGGGGCGCAGGGGCGCCGCGTTCGGCGAAGGCGGAATGCCGAAGCCCCCGCCGCGGGGCATTTCAAGCTGGACGTCTTCCACCGTCCAGGTCTCGCCCGTTTTCTTGAACTGCATCAGCGTGGGCTTGAGTGCGGTCGAACCCTGGACGTTCACGCCCAGCCAGAGTTCGCCGGGGCCAGTCTCGATGCCTTGTACGAGGGTCCAGGAGGCCGGGACGCCGGCCTTGGCCATGAAGTCCTGGGCCTGTTGCAGGAAGGCCAGCAAGGAAACCCGTTCGCGGAACGCGGGGCCGGCGAGTTCGTAGGCCTCGTCGAGCGTGCCGGCCTGCCAATGTTTCCAGAAGGCGTCGACCAAGGCGGCCACGGCGTCGGGCGGGGGCATGCGCGGAACGGCGTGGATGACGGGTTTGTTGCCCATCAGTTCCTCGATGGCCTCCGGGGCGACCCACCATTGGTCGCCCAGTTTCTTGATTCCGACCAGAATCGGCTTCTCCTGGTTCCCCGCGGTACGGGCGTCGACGCTCACCAGATGGCCGCCGGTGGCCTCCGGCGCAGGCGCATAGCCCCGGATGGTCCAGGTCATGCCTTCGTAGCCGTTTTCCCTCATGACTTGCCGGAGGATTTCCTGCAGACGCAAGGGATGGAGTTCGTTCGTCTGGAGCTGGACCGAAACGTCTTCCAGATCCTTGGCGGTCAGTTCCGCGTTGTGCTCCTTGAGATCGGCCAGCCGGCGATCCAGCAAGTACTGGCGCATGCCGCGCAGGTCGTTCGCCAGCAACGCCTCGTCGAACCGGCCGGCGGCCAGCAGTCCGAGGTAGTTTTCCACGAAGGCCGCGGCGGCCGGTTCGGGCGGTTCCGGAGCGAAAAGCGGCGTGGGAGGCGCGGCGCGCAGGGGCGCACCGCAGGCGGCGGCAAGCAGGATCGTACCAAGCAGTTTTTTCATCGTTGGCGCTCCGGGCAGGGGTTGGGGGAGGCTGGACGGAAAGGCCGCCACGCGCCTCGCGGGTCTGTTTATCGCCCATGCCGCCGGCGAAGTCAAACGCCGTTCGCGGGTGTCTTGGCTGACGGGCAGCGCCGCGAACCGCCCGCCATAACCAGTGGCGGATCCCGCTGGAGATGGCCGGAG
>JAKLIL010000265.1 GCA_022709625.1 Verrucomicrobiota bacterium | reverse complement strand
CTACCTGACCTGGAAGCAGTACCAGCCCGGCCTGTGGATGCCCACCGATGAGCAGATCGAACTGGCCACGACGGGCAGCGAAGGCGGCCCGACCCTCGAAAGCGAAGAAGAGGAGCCGAAAACCGTCGTGGACGTGCGGCCGCTGCAGTGTCCGGGCCCGGTGGTGCGCATCAAGAAGGAACTCGACGGCCTCGGCGAAGGCGCGACGATCAAAGTGCTGGCCGCGCCGGTCTTCGCGCCGGATCTGGCGAGCTGGGCGCAGTGTTCCGGCCACAAGGTCGTGAAGATCGCGCAGAAGGACGGGCATCTGGAAGCCATCGTCCGCAAGGGCCTGCCGCAGCCGTGCACGGGCGCGGCGGCCGGCGGCCATTCCGGCGCGCTGGTGTTGTTCAGCAACGACCTCGACAAGGCGCTGGCCGCGCTGATCATCGCCACGGGCATGGCGGCGGCCGGCATGCAGGTCAGCATTTTCTTCACTTTCTGGGGCCTGAGCGTGCTGCGGAAGAATCCGGGGCCGCAGGTCAAGAAGAGCCTGCTGAGCGCGATGTTCGGCTGGATGCTGCCCAAGGGCGCGCAGAAGCTGGCGCTGTCCAAGATGCACATGGCGGGCATGGGCACGGCGATGATGAAACACGTCATGGCCAGCCAGAACGTGGCCTCGCTGCCGGACATGCTCCAGAACGCGCGGGCCATGGGCGTGAAGTTCATCGCCTGCGACATGGCCATGGGCGTCATGGGTATCACCCGCGAAGAGCTGATCGACGTCGACGAAGTCGCCGGCGTCGCGACCTTCATCGCGCGCGCGAAGGAAAGCGGGCCGACGCTGTTCATTTAGGCAGGGGACAGGAAACAGGGGACAGGATTCAGGGGGGGGCGAACAGCCTCCGGCACGGGGTCGTGCCGGCTCCATTCCGGATGGAGCCCCCGACGACCCCGTCGGGGGGTAATCATCGGTTGTAAGCTCGGCAGAATTTTCAGGAATTTCAAATCCGGAAGGATCTGCATCTGGTTCACCATCATCAAGATTCGAAACGAATGCCATTATATTCTAGCGATCTACTTGCTTATATGGAAATCGGCGGTACTGTGACCTGTCCGAGACAGGACAGAGAACAGGAGACCAGAAGATGAACATAAACATGAATGGATGGATCGGGATCGCGGTTTTGGGTTTGGCGGCGACGGCGGCGTCCGGCCAAGGCGCGCCGGCGTTGGTTTTCGAACAGTTGCAGTACGCCTATGACGCCTTGGAGCCGTACATCGACGCGCAGACGATGGAAATCCACTACTCGCGGCATCACCAGACCTACTTCAACAACTTGACGAAGGCGGTGGCGGGCACGGAGCTGGAAGGCCAGTCGCTGGAAGCGTTGTTCGCCAAGATCAGCCAGTTGCCGGTTGCGGTGCGCAACAACGGCGGCGGGCATTGGAACCACGCGCTGTTCTGGAAGAGCCTGTCGCCGCAGGGCGGCGGCCAGCCGGACGGCGAATTGCTCGCGGCCATCGAAAAAGCGTTCGGCTCGTTCGACGAGTTCAAGAAGCAGTTCGACGCGGCGGCGGTCGGCCGGTTCGGCAGCGGCTGGGCCTGGCTGGTCGCGGGCGCGGACGGCAAGCTGTTCGTGAGCTCGACGCCGAACCAGGACAACCCGCTGATGGACGTCGCCGAAAAGCGCGGCGCGCCGTTGCTGGGCCTGGACGTCTGGGAACACGCCTACTACCTGAAGTACCAGAACAAGCGCGCGGACTACATCGCGGCGTTCTGGAACGTGGTCAATTGGCCCGAAGTCGCCGCGCGCTACGCGGCGGCGAAGAAGTAGGAGAAACGAAATCCAGTTAGACAGGATTAACGGGATTCACAGGATGAATCCGCCGGGACGGCGCGAAAGCGCCGTCCCTTTTGTTGGCCGGGGCAATGACCCGGCTGGGTAGATTGGCCAAGCCCTTTTCGTTTTAGTTGGACTGCCGTAAAATCTTGAGAACAGTGGGCTCATTGAGTAGGATTTCATTGTCATGAAAGTGGCCCGCAACCAACTGTCGATTGCCAAACTCCACGCCAAGGCGCCGGACCGGCGCCATTGGTTGGGTCTTTCGGCCGGCGAACGGTTGCGCGCGGTGCAGATCAACCGGCAGGTGGCTTATGGCCGAGCAAACGTTGCCCGACGACTTCAAAGAATTCTTGAAGTTGCTGAACGAAGCTGAAGTCCGGTATCTGCTCGTGGGGGGATATGCCGTCGGCTTTCACGGCTACCCGCGCGCCACGGCCGATATAGACGTCTGGGTGGCCGTTTCCCCGGACAATGCCGCCAAATTGGTGGAGGTTTTCCGGCGTTTTGGAATGACGGATCCCCAATTGTCTTCCGCTCTTTTCCAGGAGCGGGGCAAGATCATTCGCATGGGCGTGCCCCCGATGCGCATCGAGGTGCTGACCGAAATCGACGGCGTTGCATTCGACGAGTGCCATGCCGCCCGCGTGGACGCGGAAATCGACGGGCAAACCGTTCCGTTGATTTCCCGCGAGCATCTGCTCCGGAACAAACGCGCCGCCGGCCGCCACAAGGATCTCGACGACGTGGAAAACATGGAAGGAATGGGCGAGAGCTGAGGGGAAATCCGGCGGATCGGTTGTAGGCCAGGGCGTTGACCTGGCTGGATTGGGATCGAAGAGCCACCCGGCTCAACGCGCCGGGCTACAGGGGAAAACGGCCGCGGGACGGGGGCGTCCCGGCTCCAGTTCGGGCGATTTCGATCTTTGGAGACCCGACGCCCCCGTCGGGTGGTTTTGGGCTGGATTGGTGCGGGGATTGCTGGTAGCGTGACGAAGGATTCCAAACACAAGGAAAGAACAAGAGACCCATAACCACCCAATCAATTTAGTGCGTTAACGCGCAGTATCGTTTCGTCCGAAAACTGGCAGTTTTTATCCTGAAGCGACCTGAGCGAAGACGCGCCCTATGGGCGCGGCTTCAGCTTTGTGTTTCAGGAGAGGCATGCCAGTGCCCCGGATGAGACGCGAGTTGGAGTTCGCGCCTCTTTCGTTTCGGTGCGGATTCCAGATCCCGCCATGCCCGCCCGAAAATCAAAACCCAGCGCCAGCCATCGCGACCGACTCTACGCGATCTTCGCAGCCAATCTGAAACGATTGAGGCAGGAGGCTGGTCTGAAAATGTACGCGGCGGCAGATTCTCTCGGGGTTGCCAAATCGACATGGAGCCAGTGGGAAGCCGGCAAGCGCTTCCCCAACGGAGAAATGCTGGCGGCGATTACCGATATATTTGGGGTCGAACCTTGCTTTCTGCTTAAAGGAGAGGCGTGCAGTTGCACAGTGATTGTTCACAAGGAGTGAACTCGT
>JAKLIL010000264.1 GCA_022709625.1 Verrucomicrobiota bacterium | reverse complement strand
CGGGAATCTGGGCCGGGGCGAAGGTCAGCGTGAAGGTGTTGGAGCTGGCGCGGGTCATGGGGGCCGTGGCCCAGTCGTTGGTGTTTGTGGTGAAATGGTAGAACCCGTAAACCGTGGCCGCGCCGGCAAGCACCGAGGTCGTGGCGTTGAACGTGACCGTGATCGGCGTGCAGTTAGACGGGGCGGACGGAGAGAAGGTGGCGTACGGCGGATCCCCGCCCGGCGTGCCATCGTCCTCGACGTAGACGTGCTGGATGTCGGACTTGGCAACGTTGCCCTTGGCGTCGGTGGCTTCGATGTAGTAGTCGAGCAGCTTGTTCCGATACCCCGTGACCTTGGCCCAGCAGTAATCGGCAATCTTGTCAGGCAGGACAAAGAAACGCAGGTTGGAATTGCCGGTCGGGTCGTTCTTGGGCATGGCCCGGACGTTCATCGGGATGGAAATCCACGAGCCTACGCCGGCTCCGCCGGCATAGACCTCGTTGGCGTTGTCGCCCAACGAATTCACGCCGTCCGCGTCCACGCGGATCTTGAGCGTCACCTGATTGAGGCCGGCGAGATCGTAGGCCAGGGTCCAGATGTAGAAATCGGAGGGCCAGGGCGGGGTGGTAAAGCCTACCGTGCCGCTGCCGCTCGTCAGCCCGCCCAGATATTGGCCCTTGCCCTTGCCGCCGGGATTCCATGGAAACCGCTGCGGCTTGAAGACCGTGGGCGGCGTCGCATCCTGGGAGCCGTTGCCGATGACGGAGGCCGCGGTGGAAATGGCTCGGTTGGCGGCAAAGGTGTGCTTGACCTCGTCGTCCAGCGAATCGCCGAAATAGAGGAATCCGCTGTCAAAGCCCCACAGCAGGAAATGCCAGGCCTGTTCCACGGTGTTGGGATTGTTGTCGGTCCCGTCGTCTTGATAGGGCTCTTCGATGCGCCAAGGATAGACCTGCCCGCCGCCGGCGGTGAAAATCTGCTCGGCGGTTTCGCAGTGGTTCACGCCGGCCATCATGACGGCCCAGTTGCGCATGTCGGAATGCCAGCCGTTCTCGAGGTCGAAAATGGTGTTGGGATTGCTCCAATCGATGCCGCTGAGCCGCCGGGGCGGTTCCAGCCAGCGATAGAACTGGGGACTGCCCTGGTCGGAGGCCAGCCAGGAACCGTCTTCCACGTGGACCACATCGTTGTCGGGCGCAGGGTGGGTGGCCAGGAATTCCGAAATCGTGATAGCCTTCTTGCCGTGGTTGGGGGCATCATTCATGAAATTCGGGGCGAATTCGTTCCAGAAGCTGTTGCCGCCGCCCCAGTAGTTTTCGCCATCGTTGGTCAGCATGACTAGGCACGGCTGGTTGGGATCGTTGAACTGGGCAATCTTCCCGTCAATGTGTTCCCAGCCCACCGCCGCATATCCGCTCTGGTAGCCATGGTAGTCGCACTGCGGCACCACCGTCATTTTCGTTTCCGCCCCGGTGTCCGGATTCACATACTTGGCCTTGTGGACTTGGTAGGCAAATGGTACCGGAAACACGTTTCCGTAGGTATCGCGGTTCGCCCCGTACCACTGGTTGAGCGGCACGGTGGGACCGAGCTGGTCGGCCCGGTTGGGCGGGTCGGCCTTGAGCTCCGCGCCAGGATTGGGCTGGGCCAGCGCGTCCATGTAATTCGGACAGGTCCGCGCAAGGTGGCTGTTGGGAATCATGACCCATTGGTAGCCGAATTCCGCCAGTATCGGGATGAGATGTCGGGAGAAGGCCAGTTCGATGGGCCAGAACCCCGTCGACTGGTCGGACATGTCCGGATTCAGGCCCCACGATTTGCGCGTCCGTTCCCGGTGCATGGCGATTTCCTTGCGCAGAACGCTCTTGGGGAGCAGGGGCGAGAAGGCATGGTGGTAGGTTTGGCCGAGCACCTCGGCCCGCGAGCGGTTGCCGCTGGTCTTCCAGTTGTAGGCCTCGGTGTTTTCGTTGTTCCAGCCCGGAGAGTAGCCCGCCTGGTTGTAGCGGCCGAAACTCCACAGGTTGCGCTGCAAGGCACCCGAATAGCTGATCGTCATGCCGGCGTCGGAGGAACCCATGGCGCCGATGGAACTTTTAATCCAATGCTGGTAGGCGTTTTGCTTGTCGGATTTTTCGAAGACGGAATTCTCGCCGCCGACCAGAATGTTTTCAGGATGCTGGATGCTGTCCCCGTAGTAGGCTTGGTTGGCATCCTTGAGGGCCTGGGAGTCCTGGGCATGTTGGCTTTGCTTTGGGCGGCCCGCGTTGCTGGCCGGTTCGCCCCAGTAATTCGGTTGGTGCAAATGGCGGTGGATGCCTACATGCACCGAGGTGTCGGCCAGGACCGCCGGAGGGATGGCCAGAACCATGCTGGCGAATCCCATCACGATGAGTTGACGCGAAAAAAAATTCTTAACTGCCATGGCCACAACTCATCCTTTCTGAATCTTTTTTCACGAGCCGCGCGGGGATACGCCCCAGCGGGAAGATATGAAAAGAACATATGCTGAAACGCTCTACATGGCAACTTGGATTCGGCGGCATTTGCTCAACCGTTTTACCTGCGTGCGCGGCAACCGGCCGGAAGTTGCCTTTCGATCAATTGGGGTCTGATGAATTGGGGTCAGCCCTTTAGATAGAAGATAACAGTTGTTGCTCCACTCGGGCCAATTTTTCTTTCAGGGAGGTCGGCGGGTTTTTGAGCCGTGTGATTTGCTGGCTTACGGCCGATCCGCTGCCCATGTGCAGTACTTGTGCCACTTCCCGCTGGCTTAGTCCGGCAAACCGCACCAGACTCCAAGCGGCAACCGCGCGATCCGTCGCGTTTCGTCTCCGACAGAGCAGGTTCTCCTTCCGGATGCCAAAGGCCTTGGCCACGATGATCAGGACGGCTTCCGCCTCCGCCCGCCGGCCGACCTTGCGGAAGGAAACATCCTCCCGTTTGGCCGCCTGGCCGGCTTGGGTTTGATAGCGATCCGCCAATCCTGCCAGGAATTCTTCAGACCCCATCCCCAACGATGATGTTTCCCGCCATTTCGTCCAGGACATATTCTGGTCAGCAAGTCCATTCTCCACAAACCGCCGATATCCGCGGTTGCCTCCTCCCCAACGCGCCGTCACTTGGGCGAGGATCGGTCCTGGGTCAAGAAACCCAACCTGTTGCTGTCCCGTGTAGCACCGCAGGCTGCTCCAGCGATAGTTCCGCAGATACTGGATCCGCTCCGCGCGTGATTTGTCCTTGATCCCGCGCACATGAACAGGATTCAGGTGCAGATATCGGCTCAAATTCAACAGGTATTCATCCCCTTGCACCAGCCAGGCCCCATAACGTCCCTGCGTTACATGTCCCACGCGGCGGTGACGCTGGTTGA
>JAKLIL010000263.1 GCA_022709625.1 Verrucomicrobiota bacterium | reverse complement strand
GCCCCCGCAGCGCGCACCGCGTCGAGACCGGGCGCCAGCAAGGCGATGCGCTTGGATTCGTCGCGGTCCTTGGCCGCGTAGAGCTTGGCCAAGGCCGCCGGCGCATCCGCGCGCGCGGCCACGCCGTAGACGGTCTCGGTCGGCACGATGGCAAGTTCCCCCGCCCGCACGAGGTCCGCCGCGCGGCGGACATTCTCCGGGGTCGCCGGAAGGATTCCCGGCCGCTCAGGGCTTGCGCCCATAGCCGAGGGCCTTCAGCCCCAGCAGCACGTCCGTGGCCCGGCGCAGATAGGTGTCGTTGCGCGTGCGGTCGCGCAAGGCCTTGTCTTCCTTCTCCTCGTCGGAAATCGCCTTGTCCTTGCGCAGGCTGGGCATGTCCGGCTCGTAGACGGTTTCGTCCAGCGCGGCCGCGGTGATGGCGACGTCGGCCTTGACGCCGCCCGTGCCGGCGTAGGTCGTGCCGTCGGCCGTTTTCAGGACGCGGGTGGCCAGCAGGGCGTAGCGTCCGGTGGAGAGCAGGCGCGGTTCGCGGATCAGCGGATCGCCCGAGGTTTCGCGGCCGATGATCATCGCGCCCTTGACGCTGCCGCCCAGCACCGCGGCCAGCAGTTCGGCGGCGCCGGCTGTGTCTTCGTCGACCAGCACCATCAGGGGCATCGCTTCCACCGGCGCGGCGGGCGCCTTCACGCTGGCGATTTCGCCGCCCTGGCGGTCGGTCAGCGCGTAGAGCCAAGTGCCTTCGGGGGCGAAGCGGGCCGCCACCTGCGCCACCTCGGCTTCGGCCGTGCCGGCGGCGCCGCGCAGGTCCAGGATCGCCCCGAACACGTCCGCCGCCTGCCATTTTTCCAGCGCCGCGGCGATTTCCGCGGCCGCGCCGGGAAAGATGCCCGCCGCCCGCAAGTAGCCCATGTCCGCCGGCAACTCCTCGACGTCGGTCAGCGACGACTCGGTCCGGCGCACGCGGACCACGGACATGGTGCGGCTCTTTTCGTCCGCGCCGCGCACGGCGATCTCCAGCGGCGCTTCTTCGCCCGCCGCCAAGAGGCCACGCACGTAGGCCAGATCCGCCCCGCTCAGCAGCTCGCGTCCCGCGATTTTCTCAAGCCATTCGCCGGGCAGGATGCCGGCGGCGGCCGCCGGGGATTCCGCGCGCACGGCGGCGACCCGGGGCAGGCTGTCCGCCGCCACGAGCGTCAGGCCCGTATCCCATTCGCGCCGGGACAGCCGTTCGGTGCGCGCGGCCAGTTCCTCCGCGTCGAGGAAAGTCGCGGACGGCTCGCTGGCGCGGATCAACGCTTCGATCATCGCCGCCTTGGCCTCGCCGTTGGGTGGCGTCAAATGGTTTTCGGCCAGCACGCGCGCGCCTTCCTCGATGGCGGCGCAGAGTTCCTGCGCCCACGCCGCCGCCGCGTCCGGCGGCGGCTCGGCGGCATGACCGCTGCCGCCCAGCGCCCAACCCGCCAACCCCAGGCCCGCCATGCGGACCGCCGCCCATGCGCCACGATGCGTTCGCTTCACGTGAATTCCTTTCCCGGCCGATCAGAACCGGATGCCGCCGCCGAACGAGAGAATCAAGTAATCGTTCTCGATGCCCGCCACGTCTTGGTCGCCGCCCCGTTCGCCCGTGGCGCCGTTGTAGTATTCCATGTCGCCGACGATCAGGTCGATCTTCTGGTAATCCAGCGCGGCCGCGAGAAATACCCCCTTCAGCGCCCCCTGCGCGAAATCGTAGCGCGCTTCGAATCCGAGGCCGAGCATGTCGCCACCCGCGAAATCCTCCTGGTAGTGCATATCGCGCTGGACATGGTCGTCCCAGTCCGTGGCCCACATGTAGGGGCTGTACGTCAGGCGGCCCGCCAGGGTGAAGTTGTTCCAGGTCCAATCCGCGCTGGCGCCCAGATACGGCATGCGGAATTCCTGCTCGTAGTTGATCATGTTCTCGCCGTACAGGTCTTGAGGGACGTAGCCGTATTCCGGATAGAGCAGATAGACGCCCCGGTCCTCCCAGGTCCAGCCGTCCTGCTTGTAGCCCGCCAGCACCCCGGCCGTCAGACCATGCCAGTCGGCGACAAGATCCCATGCCGCGTTCAAATCGAGAATATAGCCCGCGGTGACGTCTACCTCGGAGAGGGAATAATGGGTCCAGTCCGTCGTGCGCGGATCCAGCCAATCGTAATCGTCCATTTCGCCGCTGCCCTCCGTCAGCGCCAACCAAAGGCCGCCGTTGAGCGTCAATTGGCCCAGCAGGCGCACGGATCCGTTCGCGCCGCCCATCACGACGTTCTTGAGGTCCCAGTCGAGCCGACTCAGTTGCCGGCGGCTGCCACCCAAGGTCTCGTAATCGTAGACGTGTTCTTTGGCTTCGCCGTTTAGCAGGCCGAGGGCGCCTTGCACCGCGAAGGTAGCGCCGCGGCCATCCATCGGGCCCGCGATGGGATTCGCCTGGAAACCGGCCCACGCGGTGGCGGCCAGGCTCGTCGCCATGGCCCACGGCAGATATCGTTTCTTCATCGTCGTCTTCCTTGCCAAGTCGGGGTCCGGCGCGCCGGACGATCCGGTTGCGTTTCGATTGGCCCCACAGTCTGATGTTCCTCCCGCCCAGCGTAAAGCCGAAAAACCGCTGGCACCGACCACCCGTCGGGCCGGGTTTTCTGTGCTTGTCCCCATTCCGGCGCCAAGGCACAATTCCGGTTTTATGGATGCCCATCACCACATGCCCCTGCTGCTCCAGCCGGTGTACAAAGAATATGTGTGGGGCGGCGACCGGTTGATCCACGAATTCCGCCGGCGCCTGCATCCCGGCATCTATGCCGAAGCCTGGGAAATCGCCGACCATCCCGACGGCCACACCCGGCTCATCAACGGCCCCGACGCTGGCGCCACCCTTTCCGAGGCGATTGCCCGCCGCGGACCGGAACTGCTCGGCCTCGGCCGCACCGAAACGACGTTTCCGCTCATGGTCAAGATCATCGACGCCCGCGAAACCCTGTCGGTGCAGGTCCACCCTAACGACGAGACGGCCAAGCGGGTCGGCGGCGAGGCCAAGAGCGAAATGTGGTACGTGTTGTCTGCCACGCCCGACGCCCACATCTACTCCGGATTCCGGCCCGGCGTGACCCCGACCGATTTCGAGCGCGCCCGCACGGCCGGGACCATTCCTGCCTTGCTCCAGTTGTTTCCCGCCCGGCCCGGCATGGTGTTCAGCACGCCCGGCGGCCGCGTCCACGCCATCGGCGCCGGCTGCGTGTTGCTGGAAGTCCAGCAGGACGCCAATACCACCTATCGCCTGTACGACTGGGACCGGCTCGACATGGACGGCAAACCCCGTGCCCTCCACGTCGACAAGGCCCTGCAAGTGAT
>JAKLIL010000262.1 GCA_022709625.1 Verrucomicrobiota bacterium | reverse complement strand
TTTTCATTTGCCTGCCCAGGTTGGGATTGCGCGCAAGCACCTTGCGCCGCCATCCGGTTGCCTTTCGGTTCTTTCCATTCCCCACTCCTTGTGGCAATCTACTCTCAAATGCCCCATTTGACGGCAAGAAAGAATCTGGCCGCTTCCCGGCGAATCGTCGTGAAGATCGGCAGCCGCGTACTGGTCCAGCGCAACGGCCGGCCCGACACCCGCCGGATGGCCGCCCTGGTCCAGGACATTGCCGCCGTGCGCCGGGAGGGGCGCGACGTGATCGTCGTCTCCTCCGGTGCCATCGCCTGCGGACTGCAAGCCCTAGGCATGAAAAACAAACCCGACGACCTGCCTACCCTGCAGATGGCGGCGGCGGTGGGCCAGTCGCGGCTCATGGCGACCTACGACCGGCTCTTTGCGCGCCAAAAGTGCCGGATCGGCCAAGTCCTGCTGACCCACGACGACCTGGAACACCGCCGGCGGCACCTGAACGCCCGCAACACCATGCTCAAGCTGCTCGAACATGGCGTAATCCCCGTCGTCAACGAAAACGACGTGGTTTCCGTCGATGAAATCAAGTTCGGCGACAACGACGCCTTGGCTTCGCGGTCCGCCATGCTGGTCGAAGCCGATCTGCTGGTCCTGCTGACCACCGTCAACGGGTTCCATGCGGCCGATGCCAGGGGCCGCCGCCGGCGGGTCAAGTTCCTAACCGACTTGACGACCGATACTTTGGCCCAAGCCACCGGCAAAGGCAGTGTTTTCTCCACGGGCGGAATGGCCAGCAAGTTGACGTCGGCCGCCGAAGCCGCCCGAATGGGCACCGCCGTGGTCATCGCCAACGGCCGGCAAAACGGCATTCTCCGGCGCGTCGTGGCGGGCGGCGACGTCGGCACGCTGATGCCTGGCACGCCGCCCACCGGCAACGGCCCCAATCTCAGCCATCGTCGGCGCTGGGTCGCGTTTTTCCACCACCCCCAAGGCCGCCTCGTCGTGGACGACGGCGCCCGCGACGCCCTCCTCAAACACGGCAAAAGCCTGTTGCCCGTGGGTATTCGCGAAGTCACCGGCGACTTCGTCCCTGGCGATCTGGTCGAAATCCTGGATCTGGCGGGCCAGCACGTCGCCCAAGGCCTGTCGGACTATTCCAGCGCCGAACTCCGGCTGCTCAAGGGCCTCCAAACCGCGAAAATCCGCGAATTGCTCGGCAACGAAGCTCCCGGCGAGGTCATCCACCGCGACAATCTGGTGGTCCCGCCCTAAGGACATCCCCATGAACCTACACGAAACCATGATTGCCATGGGCGACCAGGCGCTGGCCGCCTCGCGCCAATTGGCCACGCTGAGTTCGCGCCGCAAGAATCTGGTGCTGGAAGCCATGGCGGAATCCCTGGAATTCAACCGCGACCGCATCAAGGAAGCCAATGCGCGCGACATGGCCGCCGGTCGCGAGGCCGGATTGACCGATGCCATGCTGGACCGCCTGCTCCTGACCGACAAGCGCATCGAAACGATGATCAACGGCGTGCGGGCTCTGGTCGGGCTCAAGGATCCCGTCGGCCAGCGGATCTCCCGCTGGATCCGCCCCAACGGGCTCGTCATCCAGAAAATCCGCGTGCCGATCGGGGTGATCGGCATCATCTACGAGGCGCGGCCCAACGTTACGGTGGACGCCGCGGCACTGTGCTTCAAAACCTCCAACGCCGTCATCCTGCGTGGGGGAAAAGAAGCCCTGGATTCCAACAAAGCTCTGGTCGATGCCCTGCAGGCCGGAGGCGCGCGCAAGGGACTTCCGCCCAATTCCATCCAGTTGATCGGCACGACGGACCGCGACGCCGTGCGCGAACTCGTCCAACTCCAAGGCCGGGTCGACCTCGTCATTCCCCGGGGCGGCGAGCAACTCATCCGCGCCGTCGCCGAACAGGCGCGCGTGCCGGTCATCAAACACTACAAGGGCGTATGCTACGCCTACGTCGACGAATCCGCCGACCCGGCCATGGCGCTGGCCATCGTGGAAAACGCCAAATGCAGTCGGCCGGGCGTCTGCAACGCCCTCGAGAAAGTCCTGGTCCACGAGAAGATCGCCCCCGAATTCCTGCCCCGGCTTGCCGCCCGCATGGCCGAGCGGCGGGTCGAACTCCGGGGCGACGTCGCGGCGCGGGCCGTCGTTCCTTCCATGACGCCCGCCACCGACGCGGATTGGGATGCAGAGTATCTCGACCTGATTCTCGCGGTCGGGGTGGTGCCCTCCCTGGCCGCGGGCATCGACCATGTCAACCACCACGGCTCCCACCATTCCGACGCCATCGTGGCGGAAAACGAGAAGGCACAGGAAGCCTTCTTGGAACAGGTCGATTCCGCGTGCGTCTACGCAAACGCGTCGACGCGCTTCACGGACGGGGGCGAATTCGGCATGGGCGCCGAAATCGGCATTTCCACCGACAAGCTCCACGCCCGCGGCCCCATGGGGCTGGAAGAACTCACGACCTACAAATACGTCATCCAGGGCAACGGCCAAATCCGTACCTGAAGGCCGGATTAGGGCGGATCGTCGCCGGGTTCCGCAGGCGCGGCGGGCGTGGTTTCAACCGCTTGGATGATCGGCGCCACGTCTGGACCGGGCTTGAACACGGCGTGGAGCATGAACCCGCCGATCACGAGGAACAGCGCGCCGCCGACGCCATGGATCACCCGCTCGGATGCGACCTTGGAGATCAGCCCCCCCAGAAACACGCCTAGCACGACCGAGCAGACCAACGCCGCGCTGGCGGCCAGAAAGACGATGCGCCGACCATGCACCGCGCTCTGCAGCATGACGGCCAGTTGCGTTTTGTCGCCCAGCTCCGCGAGAAAAACGAGGGCAAAAGTCGAGAAAAAGATCTTCCAGTTCATGGGCGCTCCTTCACGGGCTGCGGATTGGCGGCATCTTGCCAGACGAGAATCCCTCCGGCAAGCGCGCCGACACCGTGCGAAATTTTCGTTGCAGGCCGGGGCCAAAAGCGGGAATCTGCGGTCCTGTTTCGAGAACCCCGAAGGAGAGAGCCCCCACATGCAAGCATCGGAAACCAAATACAGCGTTAGTCCCGCCGGCGAGAAATTCCCTATTCCGGCCAAAAACGATTATCCGGCGGAATTCGCGCGCATCGAACGGTTGGTGGCAGAAAACCGGGCGGCGGGCCGGGAAATCGTCGCGGTGCTGGGCGTCGGGTTCGTCGGGGCCGTCATGGCCGCGATCGTCGCCGACACGAAAGACGCCGCCGGCAAGCCGTCCAAGTTCGTCATCGGCGTCCAGCGGCCCAGCACGCGCAGCTTCTGGAAAATCCATCTGCTCAACCGCGGTGAATCGCCCGTCAAGGCCGAGGACCCCGAAGTCGAACCAATGATCCGCCGTTGCGTGGTC
>JAKLIL010000261.1 GCA_022709625.1 Verrucomicrobiota bacterium | reverse complement strand
GTCGAGCCAGACCCAGCACTCGACCGAGAGCGGCTGGCTCAGCTCGAATTCGCTCCGGTGCGGGAAGGTGAGGTGGCCGCCGTCCTTCAGCTCCAGAATCCCATCCGCGCAACGGGCTTTGCCGTGCTGGCCGGCGGGGAAGCTCTCGCCGTCGTAAAGAATTCCGCGCGCGCCCTGGCCCAGCGCCGCCGTGAACACAGGTTCCTGAATCACCACCGCGGAGGCGGTGACTGTTTTGCTCGGCTTGCTCTCCAGTCCGCGCGCGCTGACGGCGCGGACCACATACTCGTAGGAAGCCCGTGTCTCGAGCCCGCTGTCGGTGAAGGCAGGCAGGCGGATGGGTTTCGCGGTGAGCTGCTGGAGTTCCTTCGATCCGGACGGACGGCGATAGACGTGGTAGCCGGCGCAACTCCCGGATGGCGCCTCCCATTGCAGGCGGATGGAGCAAGACGCGGGGATGGCCTGCAAAGCCGCGGGCGCGCGCGGCGGCCTGGGTCGCGGCACGGAAACGCTGGCATAGCTCGGCCGGCTGCGCATCGCATCGGAGGCCAGCACCAGGGCGTAATGCCGCCTTCCTCCGGGCGCAACCTTGTCCGCGAAATCGAAACGGTTGGTGCGGGCAATGAGCGTGACATCGGTGGGCGTGAACCCCCGCCGGGCGCCGCAGTGAAGCTCGGCGTCGAGCCCGATCGTCCTCGCGGACCGTTCCCACGCCAGGTGAACCACGCCGTCGTCGTCCGCCGCCGCCTCAAGCGCCGGCGCGACGGCCGGCACGGGCGGAGGAATGAACTGCCGGGACGCGCCGGCGATGACCTCCGCGCCGGGCATGTCCACGCGCGGAGCGGCCAAGGCTTCGTCGCGGCCCCGGCGAATCGCCGCCAGCATCTTCTGGTAAGGCGCGTCCTTGACCGAGGCGAAGCTCACGACCGGGACCCCGTTGGTGTCGCCGCGCGCCAGTTCGCGGCGCGGAAAATCCTGAACCGGTTTGACGGCGTGCGCGTAGCCGTCCACCAGCAGCCGGAGGCGCGGCTGCTTCGCGTCCACCTTGCGGTCGCGACACAGGCCCAGCCCATAGCCTTTGGCGTCCCGGGGCAGCGGCGCTCGCAGGATGCGGCTGAAATCGGGGTCCCGCAAATTGAACCAGTCGCTTTCGAAGCGGGCGATGCCGTTCGTGCCGCCGTGGCACGTTGCGCAGCCGGCGGATTCCATGACCGAAACCAGGCGTTGCTTGGTGGACTTCCACGCCGGGGTGGCGCAACCGCTCGGCGAGTAATCCCAGGCGCCGTGATAAAGGCCGTTGCTGTCGATCCACGCCATCAACAGGTCGCGCTCCGGACGGGTCATCCGGCCGATGCGCCCCCCGTGGCCGGACACCAGGAGCTGGGCCAGCGGCGCGGCGCCCGAACCGTGCCGGCGCGGAGGCAGAAGCTGAGAGGAGCCATGGGCCGTGCCGTTCATGCAGTCGATGCCCGCTATCCAGTAGGCCTCCAGTTGCGACTCGCGGCGGTTGACGAGGTTCTCGTAGCTGATGTTGAAATGCTCGGTCCAGCCGCCGGACAAATCCAGGCCCGCGGCGATGCCCTTCTTCCCGCCGTGGCAACTGACACAGTGCTTGTCGAGGACCGGCTGCACCCGGCTTGGATAATCCATGCATCCGCTGCCCCACGACTCGGGTTGCGGCCGGGCAGGTTCACCGCGGGCAATCTGCGGCGTGGCGCGTCCCGGGGCAGGGGTGGCCGCTTTATGCTCATGGCACCCTATGCACGAACGCGTGGCGCCGGGCGCCGCCTGCACGAACGTCCTCATGCTTTGAACCAGCCGTCCCTCGCCATCCAGCGCTTGCAGGTAGAGAGCGCGGCCCGACGGCGCTTCGAAGTAGGCCGCGCCCGACTCGTCCACCGGGACCACCCCGAGATAGTGCTTCACGCTGAAGGCCAGGGCGGCGCTGACGAGGAAGGTCTGGTTGTAAGGATTGGCGCCGGAATGGGTGGCGCTGACGCGCGAGGTTTCTTCGATCAAGCGCAGCTTTTTCACCTCGCCGCGCTTCACGCCCTCCAGACCCTGATAAATATCCTGCACGAAGAACCGCCCGGTCGTCGCGCCGGAAACAGTGGCCGGCTGCAGCGCGGACGGAACCGGCCGCGCCTTGACCAGCATGGGCGAGTGCAGGCAAATGTTCGTGTCGGACATCAGGACGAAGCGATGCCCGGCGCGGTCCATCAATTCGAGGACGTTGCGCTTGTGGCCGGTGGGGCGCCCGCTGAAGAGCACCGCGTTCTCCGAGAGCGGCCACGGCTCGC
Source organism: Verrucomicrobiota bacterium (assembly GCA_022709625.1). Taxonomy (GTDB): domain Bacteria; phylum Verrucomicrobiota; class Kiritimatiellia; order CAIQIC01; family Lenti-01; genus Lenti-01. The sequence goes on along the minus strand of JAKLIL010000261.1, from coordinate 1,107 downwards.
ATGAATCGCCCGTGTCAGTCGTTGGCTTGTCGGGATGCTCCAGGTTGACGATGGCTTGCGGTCCGTTCTTGCCCAGGCGCGGATCGATGAAGGCAATGCTGCCGCGCGGCGGCGCGTTGTGCTTGGCGAACGTCCCAACGATGAGGTGCGAATTGGGCACAGGCCGCGCGTCGAGGATGGCTTCCGGGAAGACCATGTTGTTGGCGAAGAGCGCGGTTTCCTCCGTGCCATCGGGGTGGACCGTCCAGAGCGATTGGATGGTCAGCGCGTTCTTGTCCACGTATTCCCAGCGGCCAAAGAGGATGCGGCCATCCGGCAGCACGCTGGGATCGAACTCGTTGACGTTGTTGACGGAGATCGGATGCAGATCCGAGCCGTCGGCATTCATCACGTGAAGGATGCTCACGCCCTCGTTGGCGCAGGGGACGAGCCCGCTGGGACGGGTGGAGAGCAACACGATGCGTCCATCGGGCAGGTAGGCGGGCGCGAGGTCGTGCTGGCCGCTGTGCGCGCCCTTGTAGCTGACGCAGGTGAAGGCGGGGTCGGCCACGCGGCGCAGACCCCGGCCGTCGAGGCCGATTTCGTAGATGCAGGTGCTGCCGTCCGGTTTGCCTTTGAAGCAAAAGAGCAGCTTCGTCGCATCCCAGGAAAGCTCCGTATGCGTGTAAACGCCTTCGCCGAGCGTTCCCGGCGTGGTGGGATCGATGACCGGACGGACTTTCCACTCGGAGCGCGGGGCCTGCGGGTTCTCCAGCACGTAGATGCCCCCCCCGCCCGGCGGCCACTTGTAGTAGGTGTCGTAGATGTGAATGCCGGTGTAGGAATGCCGCTTCACGAAGAGCAACGGGGCGTCCAGCAGTTGCGTCAACGCTTGTTCCACTGCGCCGGGCTCCGGCGGGGCGCTGGCCGGGGCCGAGGGCCGCTGAGTGGCGTTCGCGGGCTCTGCTGCGGTCGTGATGGTTTCGGCGAAAAGGACTTGGGCCGCCGCCAGGGCGGCGAAGGCCAGTCGCGCGATTCGAGGGGTCTTCATCGTGCTGCTACCGGGGATGGACTGGTTTCGCGCGGCTCATCTTCAGGAAAACACGCCCCGAGGGCGCTCAGGAAAAC
>JAKLIL010000260.1 GCA_022709625.1 Verrucomicrobiota bacterium | reverse complement strand
TAGGTTTCCGGCCCCAGGAGCTGGGGGGCGAACCGGGACAGCTCCCGCAGGTCTTCGGGCGCGGGCATCATGGCCGCCGGAACGATGATCTGCGAAATGAGCGGCGATGGCAACTCCTCCACCAACCGGTCCAAAGCGGTCACGAAGTCATCGTGCGGAAAGGCGGGCGCGGCGGCAACCACCTGGAGAAAGATCCGGCCGGACAGTTTCGCGTCCTCCAGCACCTGCATCGACTGCAACAGGGCGGGATCTTGCGGCAGCATGGCGTCGAGCCGGTCGTCCAGCGGCCGGAACGCCAGCACCCACGCGCCCCCCGCGGCCAACAGCAGCGCGGCGGCGATTTCCAAAAAACGGACGGGTTTCATTCGTTCCGCAGGGCGGGCGCGGCGACCGCCTGCGCCGGCAGGCCAGCCGACATCTTCCGAACGTCCCAAGTTGCCTCCGGCAAATCGGGATTCAACACCGTCGCGAAAAACGAAATGGCGGTGTGATCCCCCGAACGCTCGAGAATGCGCACGCGGTCGAGATAGCGGCCGTCTGGACGCAATTGGACTTCGACCGACTGCAGATAATCCGCGGCCGGCGAGCCGGCGATGGGCGTAAACACGAAGACGACGGGCGACGCGGAGGCGAGTTCGACGGCATAGGCGTCGGCTACTTCCTCGAAACGGCCCGAGAACCACACCGACATCTGTGCGTGGATGGCGGCGGCGGCCGGATTGTCCCGCATGGAAATCGTTTGGACGCGCCCGGTTTCCTCGTCCCATTGGCGGACGCAGCCGTCGGCGACAACCAGTTTGTAGCGCACCGGCCAGTGCGTTTCCCAGGCAAAGCGGCCATCGGTCGAGAGATGCAGGCGCCCCCGGATGACCAGCGGATCGCGAAACAGGGCCAGGCGCTTTTCCTGCACAAAGTCGCTGGCAATGGAGGTAACGGTCTGGAGCCCCTCCCGCCAAACCGTCAAGGCCGCCTGCAGGGAGTCGGGCGCGGATTCGGCGGCGGCCGCAACCGGGGTGCGCGCCAGGCCAACGCACAACACAAGCATGCCCACCGAAACCAATCTTCGGGCGGAATTCCGGCAGGATCTAGTCATGGTTCGGTCCTGCCGCGGCGCCGCCGGCGCGGTCGTCCCGCCAAAACGTCAGCTCCGCCGTGGCCAAGATATCGTCACCGCGGCGCAACGTTCCTTCCGTGACGAAAAATCCGCCAAATTCGCCGGTCGGCCGGATGGAGATCCGCAGTTCATCGCCGGTGCGGACTTCGCCGTGCACCCGGTACCGGCGGACCTCAGCCAAAAAGCAGACCGGCGGGCGCGTGGCGCCGGCCGGAGGCGTAAGTCCGCTGATCGCGGCCGCCGCCTGGGAAATCAATTCGATGCCGGCGATCTCGTCCCAAATGCCGTCGTCGCGCATATACCACGCGCCCGCTTGGGCCCGCAGCTCGACTACTCCCGAGCCGGCGGCGGCGGACAAAACCCGGTCGACCGCCAGCATGGGCCGGGCATGGGGAGTCAGGCGGGCTGCGTCAAGAGGCAAGACCGGGGGCGCATCCCCCGGGCCATGCTGGATCGATTCGCTCACGACGCGGCTACCTCCTATCTCGTTTGCCCGCGCGAAACAAGGAAATAGTTGCTGGCCGCCAAGCATGTGCGTATGCTCCGCGAGAATCGGAAAAATCCCATATGAAAGTGCGTTTCGTCTATCCCCGGTTCAACAAGTTTTTGGACAGCCATCCGGGATTGAAGGACGAATTGCCAAGCTATTTTTTGGGCAGTTTCACGACGCCGCCTTCGCTCGGCATTCCCATCTTGGCGTCCCTGGCGCCGCCGGAAATCGACGTCGAATTCGTCGACGACAACAGCGGCGATCCGCTGCGGCCCGAAGACGGAACGGATCTGGTGGCGATCAACTGCTTCACCCCGCAGGCCACGCGCGCCTTTGAAATCGCGGACATCTATCGCGCCCACGGGCACCGGGTCGTCATGGGCGGATTGTTTCCGAGTTTCCGGGTCGAGGAATGCCTGCGGCACGCGGATGCCGTGAACGTGGGCGAAGGCGAACCGACCTGGCCACGCATCCTGAGCGACGCGGCGGCCGGCTCCCTGCAACCCGTCTACGAAGGCGGCTGCCGGTTCGATTTGTCCCAAATGCGGCCGCCGCGCCGGGACATTTTTTACAGCCGCAGCCACTACGACTGGGACGAAGATCTGGTCCAACTGACGCGCGGCTGCCCCTTCTCCTGCGTCATGTGCGCGCTGCCGGCCCACATGGGCAGCCACATTCGCTTCCGGCCCATCGCCCAGGTGGTCGATGAAATCCGCGGCCTGCGCTTCGAAAACGTCTATCTGGCCGACGACACGCTCTTCCTGGAAAACCGCCGCATTCGCGCCTACGCGAACGAACTGCTGCACGCGCTCCGGGGCTTGGGCAAGCGCTACTTCGTTTCCTCCACGCTAGCGCTGAATCGCGATCCAGGCCTGGTCGATCTGCTGGCGCAAGCCGGCGTGGCCAATTTCTACTGCACGATGAACGTGGATCCGGTATCCAAGGCCGCGCTCGCCGGCAGTCTTCCGGAACGCCGCCTCCTGAAGGATCTGGTGCGGCGGCTCAACGACCGCGGCATCCGTTTTTTCGCTTCGTTCGCCGTCGGCCGCGACTGGGACGACGCGTCCATCGGCGACCGCATCTTGGAACTGTCGGACGAAGCCGATATCCATACCGCCGAATTTTTCCTGTTCACCCCCTATCCGGGCGGCCTGCATTGGGGCCGGATGGAAAGCCAAGCGCGCATCATCGACCGCGACTGGAGCCATTACAACGGGGCGCACGTGGTTTTCCGCCCCGAGAAAATGACACCCGACCGCTTGCTGGAACAGTTTCTCGAATTGTGGAAGGGATTTTACCGCACCCAAGCCAACGTGGCCCGGCTGGAGCCTTCCACGTGGAAGGAGGGCGTGCAGGTCGTGGGCAAGCCCCTCGACCGCCAAGGCGCGGCCGGCCAATCCGCCATCGTCGGCATGGGCCTCATCAGCCCCATCGGCCACGATTGCGCGACCGTGCTCGACGCCCTCAAGACGGCACGGCACGGATTTCGCCCGATCACCCGTTTCGACGCGTCGGCGTTCCGCACTTCGCTGGGCGGCCAAGTCGGAATCGCCCCGCCGCCGCCGCTGGTCGACGCCGAGGAAGCCGCCCGCTACGGAGATCCCTATTTGCTTTGGGCCATCGCGACCGCCAGGGCGGCCCTTCGCGACGCGGGATTTCTTGCGGACAACGGACGGGCGACCGTTCCGCTGGCCATGGTGCTGGCCACGTGCAACGGAGGCTTGCTGTCGGCCGAGGAGGAATACCGTTGGCTGCATGGGCAGTCGAATCGCCGGTTCTCCGCCCTCGACAAACTGCGCAGCCAATACTACGGATTGGC
>JAKLIL010000026.1 GCA_022709625.1 Verrucomicrobiota bacterium | reverse complement strand
AAGACGGCTACCGGCTCGCCGCGGCGCGCAACCTGGCCGTGCGCGCGGCCACAGGCGACTATCTGCTGTTTTTGGACTGCGACATCGTGCCGCTGCCCGAAACCGTGGCCGTGCACGAACGGCGGGCCGAACCCCGGCGCCTGCTCTGCGGCCACCGGGCGTTGCTGGACGAAGCCGCGACGAACGCGCTGTTCGCCGCGCTGCCCGCCCCGGCCGAGGCGGACTGGGAAGTGGCCTGGCGTTCCGCGGACGACCGCGAGCTGCGCGCGGCCGCGCAGGCGTTCGCGCGCCACGCCGCCCTGCGGCGCTGGCATCTGGCCCGGCCGCACAAGCCCAAGCTGCTGGGCTGCCACTTTTCGCTGTTCAAGGAAGACGCCGAACTGGTCAACGGCTTCGACGAGAACTTCGTGGGCTGGGGCTACGAAGACGACGATTTCGCCCGGCGGCTGTACCGGGCCGGCGTGGAACCGCGCAGCGTCGTCGCGGAAGCCCGCGCGCTGCATCTCTGGCATCCTTCCCTGGCGCCGGCGGCGCTGGCGCGGCACCGCGACCGGCCGAACCGCGCCTATTTCCGGCGCTGGCGCGTCCCGGCCTATTGCGCGAACGGCCTGAAGAAAACGGCGCCGTGATGGATTGGTCCGAGCAGACCGCGATCGTGGCCACCTGCGGGCGCGGTTGCGCCGAGGCCTTGAAGGGGGAGTTGCGAGCCCTGGGCTACGCGCCGCACGATGTTTCCCCAACCTCCGTGGGCCTGGAAGGCGACCTGCGGGACGCCATGCGCCTCAATTTGTGGCTGCGGACGGCGAACCGGATCCTGTTCGAGGTGGCGGGCTTCGAAATCGATTCGGCCGACGAACTTTACGAAGCGGTGCGCGCCCTGTCCTGGGAAGACTGGCTGCGCGGCGACGTCCCGTTCCACGTCCACGGGGTGGCGCAGCACGAAACGATCCGCGATCCGCGCTTCGCGGTGCTGCGCTGCAAGGACGCCGTGGCCGACCGGTTCGTGGCGCAAACCGGAGCGCGGCCCGATTCGACCGCGACGCCCGCCGGCGCCGCCGGCGTCGCGCTTTACTGGAAGGAACGGGACGCGCGAATCTACCTCGATACCAGCGGCACCCCGCTGTCGCATCGCGGCTATCGCCTCCGGCCGTGGGCGGCGCCGCTGCGCGAGACGCTGGCCGCCGCCATCCTGCTGGAATGCGGCTGGGGCCGGGATGCGGCCGAGGCCTTCGCCGGACCGATGTGCGGCAGCGGCACGCTGGCCATCGAGGCGGCGTGGCTGGCCCAGAACCGCGCGCCGGGCCTGGCGCGGGACGATTTTGCCTTTCTGCGGCTCAACGGCGTGGCGGCGGCGGACTGGCGGGAACTGTGCCGCGCCGCCCGCGCCACATTCGTCGCCGCGCCGCGCACCTGGATTGCGGCTTCGGACGCGGATCCGCAGGCCGTGGCCTGCGCGCGGGAGAACGCGGAGCGGGCGGGAGTGGACGGCCTGATCCGATTCCAGGTCTGCGACTTCCGCGACGCGCCGCTGCCGAAGCCGCCCGGCCTGGTGCTGATGAATCCGGAATACGGCGAACGCCTCGGCACCGCGGAGGACTTGGCGCCGCTCTACGAATCCATCGGCGCCTACTTCAAGGACCGTTGCCAGGGACTGCGCGTGGCGGTGTTCACCGGGAGTCCCGCGCTGGGGCGAAAAATCGGGTTGCGCCCCGTCCGGCGGACGGCCATGTGGAACGGGGACATCGAATGCCGCCTGCTGGAGTACGACGTCTACGCGGGCACGCGCGATCCCCGCCTGCTCCGCAAGCATTCCGCGCCACAATAGGCTATACTTTCCGCCGGGTTTGCCTACGATGGTGGCGAGAATGAAACCCAGCGTGCCGATCCTGTGCTACCGGAACGTTTCGCCGGTGTGCGGCGTGGCGCCGGCGGAGTTCCGCGCGCACCTCGAATGGCTCGCCGCCCACGCCTGGCACAGCGTGCCGCTGGATCTGGTCATCGACTACGTCAAGGGCGGGCCCGAACCGCCGCCCTATTCCTACGCGCTTACTTTCGACGACTGCTACCTCGACAACTGGGTGCACGCCGCGCCGATCCTCCGCGACCTCGGCGTGCGCGCATCCTTCGGCGTGGCCACCGCCTACCTCCACGACGGACCCCGCCGGCCCGACGCGGCCACGCCCGACGCCGACCTGCGGGAACTGCCCGTCGCGCGCGACGCGTGGGACCGGGCCGTCGAGCGCAACGATCCGACCGCCTTCATGAACCGCACCGAACTGCGCGCGCTCGTCGCGGAGCAGGGCCACGATTTGTTCGGCCATACCCATACCCACCAGGCCTGCTTCCGTTCCGACCGGCCCATCGACCAAATGCCCGGCGACATCCATCCCGGCGTCCGCGGCATCTACCTCGAGATGCGCGACGGCCTGCCGATGTATCCCAGCGGATCCGCCTACGCCCACGACGGCTTCTGGCCCGCTTCCAGCGACCTGCTGGCGAACCGGCTCGTCGCGCGCACGACGCAGGAGCGCATCGAATTTTGCCTGAACGAATTCAACCTCTGCCGGGAACGCCTCGAGGAACTCGTCGGCCGGCCGTCGCGCGCGATGAGCTGGCCGTGGGGCGAATACGACGCCGTCGCGATCGAAGCGGCGCTGCTGGCGGGCTACGAAGCCGCGCTCTCGATGGATTGCGGCGCCAACCGGCCCGGCACGCCGCCGTTTGCCCTGCGCCGCGTCCGGATGCAGGGCGGCGTCGGTACCCGCGAACTGGGCCGCTGGCTGTGCATCGCCAGCCATCCGCTGCTGGCCGGACTCTTCCGCAAGGTCTACCGCCGGCCCCGGATTTGAAACCGGGCAATTCCCTGGGCGGGACGCGGAGCGGGGGGCGGGGACGAAGGGCGGGGCATGAAGGCGGCCTTGGTACGGCCGACGACGTGGCCCGCGACGATGGCCCCGGCCTGGACGGTGAAATTCCACGGATGATTCACCCATGAGGCGATGTCGCCGCCGAGGTAGGTGCCATAGGCCGGATAGAGGAGATGGTAGGCCGACTTCTTGCCGGCGCGATCGTCGAGGTCCTGGAGATAGCTCAATACGTCGGAACTGGCCTTGGCCTCGGGATAGAGGTTGAAGAACGGCACGGCGGCATAGAGGAAGGCATACGTGCCTTTGAAAGTCCGGCCCGCGAAATCCTTGGCGTGTCCGGATTCGTGCAGCGCGACCGGAACGAGATCGGAATAGATGTTGATGCTGTTGGCGTAGGGATTGTAGTGGTCGCCGCCAAAAAACCGTCCGGGGAGTATGGTGTATTGAAGCCAAGCCATCATGCCGAAGGTGAAGCGCCATCCGGCGCCCACGGCTTTGTTGCGGATCGTGCGCCGCAATTCGTCTCCAACGCTGTAGCCGTTGATGCGCACCTTGACGTCGCGCAGTTCGTTGTCCACCAGATATCGCCGGATGGCATCGATGGTTTCGGGCGAGACCTGATGGCTGTCCACGTTGACGTTCCAAAGCATCAACTTACCCAGCAGGCTGCCGGGCCACATCCAGTCGCTGGCGTCGAGAAACCGGTTGGGACGCCCGACAACAAGCTGCGGCTCCCCGGCCGGAAGGCGGTAGCCGTGGATGCGGCCGCTGTCCTTGCCGGCCCGGTAGGGGACCGAGGTGCAACCCGCGGCGGAGAGTAGCAGGAGGCACAAGACATGGTTCAATCGCATCTCTGTTCCTTTCGGGCGGAATCCATCCGGGCCGGCCGCATTCGCATCTCTTCGGAGGGCCTATCATCCTTCACAGCGGCGGAAGGCGCAAGAATTCCAAACCCGGAGGCGAGGCGCGCAAGTTCGGCGGGGAGGAGTTCGCGCAGGGGCTGGCCGCGCAGGTCGGCTTCGGACAGGGGGCCGATGCGAATTCGGCGCAGGCGCTTCACCTGCAATCCCAGGGCCTCGAGCATGCGGCGGACGTGGCGATTGCGGCCTTCGCCGAGCACAAGGCGGAGCGTGGGCCGGGCGCCCGTTTTTTCGGGCACGACCGCGAGGGCGCGCAGGATTTCGCCGTTGGTTTCGACGCCCGCGAGCATTGCGTCGATTTCTTCGCGCGCGGCGGGGCGGTCGGTCCAGGCGCGGTATTCCTTGTCGATGCGGTGCCGGGGATGGGCCAGGCGCTGCGCCAATTCGCCGTCGTTGGTGAGCAGGATGAGGCCTTCGCTGTCGTAGTCGAGCCGGCCGACGGTGAAAAGGCGCAGTTGCGGGTCGGCGCCCATCCGCACGGCCCACGCGACGATGGTGGGGCGGCCGGCGGGATCGAAGGAGGTGCAGAGGATGCCGCGGGGCTTGTCGGCGAGATAGGTCCGGTGCGGTTCGGCGCGGACGACCTGTCCGTCGAGCTCGACTTGCTGCCGGTCCGGCTCGACGCGCGCGCCGAGCTGGGCAACGACGGCGCCGTCGACGCGCACGCGGCCGGCGGCAATCAATTCCTCGCAATGCCGGCGCGAGCCGACGCCGGCCGCGGCAAGGAATTTCTGGAGACGGATGCCGCTGGAAACGGGCGTGGTCATAGGCGGGTAGGCCCATGCAGGCCCCAGGCGATTCTCAAAAAAGCATCCCAGACGGCTTCGGTCAATCCGGCCCGGAGGGGATTTTGGGGTTCGGGCAGCTTGGCGACGGCTTCGTCGAAGGCGGCCTTGCGTGCGGGGTCGGCTGCAAGCGCTTCGGCGCGGCGTTTTAGTTCCTGCACCTCGCGGAACATGGGGGATGCCTGGTGGGCAAGCTGGGCCAGGGCGAGTTCGCCGCCGTCGAACCAGACGAGGGCACACTTGCCGCAGACATCCACGTGCAGCGCGAAACCGGGCACGGAGAGGGGGCGCTTGGACATGGCGGTGTGGCAACGGGGACAACGGATGGCGGCGGCGGTGTCGCCGGAAAAACCTGCTTGCGCTTCGGCTTCCAATTCGACGATGGTTTTCCGCGGGATGCGCCGAAGGGCGTCGTAGCGGGCGAGTTCAAGCAGATGGCCTTGGCATTGCGGACAGCGCAGGACGGCGAGGCCTTCGTAGGCGGTCGGCTCCAAGGGCACGGCGCAGATCGGGCAGGCGCGGACAGTCATGGCTGAAGTTTTCCATGCCGTGGAAAAAAGTTTTCCACGCCATGGAAAAACCGGTTTCGACGGCCGGGTTGGACTGGACGGATGCGTTTCATGGTTCGGGCACGAGGATTTTCCGCGCGGCGAGGAAGTCGGCGGGCGGCGGGGCGGTGCAGACGAGCGGGTGGCCGGTGCGCGGGTGAACGATCTCCAGGACGTGGGCGTGGAGCATCTGGCGTTGGATTTTCAAATCTTCGGGCAGGCCGTGGCGGGCTCGGCCGTAGGTCGCGTCGCCGACGACGGGATGGCCGAGGTGGGCGAGGTGGACGCGGATCTGGTGGGTGCGGCCGGTTTCGATGCGGACGCGCAGGAGGGACGCGAGCGGGCCGGCGGCGAGGACGTCGTAGTGCGTGACGGCGGCGCGGCCCTTATCCGTGACGGCCATTTTCTGGCGGTGGACCGGGTGGCGGCCAATGGGCAGTTCAACGGTGCCGGCGGACTTATTGCAGGTGCCCCAGGCGAGGGCGAGGTATTCCTTCCGGATGGCGTGGGAAGAAAATTGCGCGACGAGCGCGGCGTGGGCCGGCTCGTTCTTGGCGACGACGAGGACGCCGCTGGTGTCTTTGTCGAGGCGATGGACGATGCCGGGGCGGAGTTCGCCGCCGATGCCCCGCAGGTCGGTGCAATGGTGGATCAAGGCGTTGACGAGAGTGTCGGCGGCATGGCCGGGCGCGGGATGGACGACGAGGCCGGCGGGCTTGTTGAGCACGATGAGGTCGGCGTCTTCGTGGAGGATGTCGAGGGGGATGTCGGCGGGCACGAGGCCGATGGGTTCGGGGGCGGGAATGGTGCAGCGCAGTTCGTCGCCGGGAGCGAGGGCGGCGTTGGCTTTGAGGACGGGCGCGCCGTTGAGGATCACGCGGCCGGCTGCGATGAGTTGCTTCCAGCGGGAGCGGGAGAGGGCGGGATGGACGGCGGCGAGGTAGGCGTCGAGGCGCGACGCGCGGCGGTCGATGGTGAAAGTTAGCGGGGCGGCGGTCATTGGGCGTGGTGGGGGTGGAGGAGGAAGCCGGCGGAAAAGGATTTGAAAAAACGAGGCGGCAAAACGAAGGCCCGTCTTTTTCGCGCCGTCATCGAAAAATCCAGGCGCTTATTTTGCCGTGAAATCCCCTCGTTTTTCCAAATCCTTTTCCGCACATCCATGTCCTGCGGACGGCGGGCGGAAACAGGACAAGTAAATGGCATCGCGTGGACAACCCGCCAAAATCCAAAAGAAATCCCCTGCATCCACGTCCTGCGAAGGGCGGACGTCCAACCTCTGTCCTCCGACCTCTGACCTCTGGCCCCCCTCATGGCTGATGGGCGCAGACCTGGAAGCCGAGGGCGGCGACGACGTCGAGCAGCGCGGGGGAGGCGTGGGAGAGATGGACGCGGATGGCGGCGAATTCGCGGCGGGATTGGTAGTTCTTGCGGAAGCGGTCGAAGCGGCGGCGCAGCTCGGCGCGGTCGGCCCCATTCATGGCGGCGCGCCAGGCGCGGTCGTCGGCCGGAATCGGGCAGGCCTGGGCAAGGAGATCGGCGAGGACTTCTTCGTCGGGCCGTCCGGTCGCCTCGAGGGCCAGGAACGGGGGCGCGGGCAGTTGCCGCGGGTCGGGCGTCCAGACGGGTTCGGTTTCCAGGAAGTGGCACAGTTCGCGGTAGCAGTGCAGCGTGCCGTTGAGGAGGCCTTCGAGGGAGTAGCCGGCGACGTGGGGCGTCAGGAAATCGACGGCGCGGGCCAAGGCGTCGGGCAGGTCGGGTTCGTTTTCCCACACGTCGAGGACGCAGCCGGACAGGAGATGGTGGCCGAGGGCGTGGAGCAGGACGTCGGAGTCGGCGACTTCGCCGCGGGAGGTGTTGAGGAACCAGGCCCCCGGCTTGAGGCGGCCGAACAGCCGGCAGTCGGCCAAGTGCCGCGTGGGAAACGGTCCGGCGGCTTCCAGCGGGACATGGAGGGTGAGGATGTCGGCCGCGGGCATGACGGCATCGAGAGGCTGGAAATCGGCGGCCCCGTTTCGCAGCGCGCGGGGCGGATCGTTGCGGAGGACGCGGAGGCCCAGCAGCGGGGCCTTGGCCGCCACGCGCGAGCCGACGTGGCCCACGCCGACGATGCCCAGAACGCGGCCGGGCAGCAGGGCGGCCCGTTGGCGGGCCAGCAGGACCAGCGCCGCCACGACGTACTCGGCGACGGCGTTGGCGTTGCAGCCCGGTGCGGCGCTCCAGGCGATGCCCGCGTCGTTGAGGTAATCCCGGTCGAAGTGGTCGGCGCCGGCCGTGGCCGTGGCGACGAAGCCCACGGGGGTCCCTTCGAGCAGTTCGGCATCCACGCGGGTCTTGGAGCGGACGATGAGCGCGTCGGCGGCCAGCAGGTCGTCGCGCCGAAGGTCGCGGTCGGGCACGAGACGGACGCGCCCGAGGCCGGCGAACGCTTCGCGGGCGTGCAGGACGCTGGCGGCGCAGACGATGTTCATGGCCAATTCCGGAAGGGGCGGGCTACTTGGATTCGGCGGGGAAGGGGCCTTCGATGACGGCGACCTTCCCGTCCCGGAATTCCACGCGCAGCCGGACGAATTCCTTTTCCTCGAGGATGGTGATCCACGCGTCCCCGCCGGTGGTGCGCACGCCGCCGGGGGTGCGCACGCTCAGGCCGTCGATATCGACCCGCTGGCGTTCGTAGCGGTTGACGGTTTCGACGTAGAACCAGATTTCGGCGGTGCCGTCGACGGCGCGGCGGACCATGTGGCGGTCGGGGTCGCCGAGCGCCAGGCGGACCATGTCGGGGGTGAAGCCGAGTTCGATCTGGCCCAGGCGGATGCGGTCCTGGTCGGCGACCGGCAGGGCGGCGAACAGTTCGGGGTTCTTGGCGATGCGGTCCGCGGGCGTGGCGACGCAGCCGGCCAGCAGGAGCAGCGGCGGCAGGAGGCGGGCGGCGGCGGGCAGGCGAGCGATGGCGGGGCAGCGGATCACGGCGTGGCTAGCGCGATGTTCTGGGTGTCGTCGGGCTGCAGTCGGCGAATGTGCAGCGTCAGGCGGTTGAGGTGGCCGGCGCGTTCGTAGGCCATCCGCTCGGACATGCGCCGGACCAGTTCGATGCCGAGGCCGCCGGCTTTCCGGGAATTCATGATGTGCTCGATGTCGGGCGCCGGGCGCTGGGTGGGGTCGAACGGATGGCCATCGTCCTCGAACACCAGCTTGACGAACGCATGGTCGATGGAGACCTGCAGGCGGATGGCGTGGGCCGCGCAATCGTCGTAGCCGTATTTGATGACGTTGGTGACCATCTCCTCGATGGCCAGCACGGTGGAATACTTGGCGCGGGTGGACAGCGGCAGGCCGTCGAGCCAGTCCAGGATGTCCCGGGCGGCGTCGGCCATCGCTTTCATCTGGTTCGGAATCGTCCAGGTCTTTTCCGTGGCGGTCGGCATGGCGCCCATGTTCCAATTGACGATTCATGCCATAAAACCCTACTCTTTTGAACACAAAAAAGAGCCCGGCCGGCGCCGCTCGATCCGGGGCGAAAGGATGGCATGATCAAGGCTTGCGATTTGGCGAAGAACAGCGTGGTGGAAATCGACGGCGATCCGCACGTGGTGGAGCAGTTGCGGGTGCAGTCGCCCTCGGCCCGCGGGGCCGCCACGCTCTACAAGGTCCGGTTCCGCAACGTGCGCACGCGGAACAAATTGGACCAAACCTTCAAGGGCGACGACCCCCTGAAGGAATCGGATTTCGACGTGCGCCTGGTGTCGTTCAGCTTCCGCGAGGGCGAACGGTTCACCTTCATGGACATGGAAGACTACAGCCAATTCGAACTGCTGGCCGACGAAATCGAGGGGATCGTTCCCTATTTGATCGACGGTATGGAGGGCATCAAGGCGCTCATCCAGAACGGCAAGGTGCTGTGCCTCCAGTTGCCGGACGCCGTGGTACTGAAGATTGCGGACTGCGCGCCGGCGATGCGCGGCGCGAGCGTGACGGCCCGCACCAAGGCGGCGACGCTGGAAACGGGCCTGACCCTGCAGGTGCCCGAATACATGGAACCGGGCGAACGCATCCGCGTGGACACCCGCACGGGGGAATTCGTCCAGCGAGCCTAGCCGCGCCGGCGCCGGGGGCTGTTTTCCTTCCCGCGCGCCCGCCGCCTGTGCTAGGGTTTCGTCCGTCGCAAGGAGCGCCGTGAAGTTCACCGCAATCGATTGGCCCAACTGGCAGCCGCGCGAAACGGCCACGCTGATGTTCGTGCGGATGGACGGCATGGTGCTGCTGATCCGCAAGCTCCAGGGGCTGGGCGCAGGCCTCATCAACGCCCCTGGCGGCCGCGTCGATCCCGGCGAAACCCCCGAACAGGGCGCCATCCGCGAGGCACAGGAGGAACTGCGCGTCGTCCCTCTCGGCGTCCGCAAGGCCGGCGAACTGGCCTTCCAGTTCACCGACGGCTATTCCCTGCGCTGCCACGTCTACGCCGCGTCTTCCTACGAGGGCGTGCCGACCGAGACGCCCGAAGCCATCCCGCTTTGGATCGACGAGCGCGACATGCCCTACGGCCAGATGTGGGCCGACGACCGCATTTGGTACCCCCTCTTGCTCCAGGGCCGGACGTTCCATGGCCGGTTTTTGTTCGACGGAGGCATCATGCTGGGCTGCGAGATGGACGTGGCGCCGCCCGGCCCGGAAGCACCGGCCTAGGCCGCGGCGGGGAAGGAGACGCGCATGGACTGGACTTCGTTCAATTGGGTGGATTGGCTGTTCGCCGCGGTCTTGCTCTACGGAGCGATCATGGGGCTGGTGCGCGGACTCTCCCACGAGTTGGCGATCCTGATCGGGATGGTGGTGGCCGTCGTCGCCACGCGACTGTTCTACGAACCAGTGGCGGCCTGGTTGTGCGGCCGCTGGGGCTGGAATCCGGAAATCACCCGCTTGGCGGCGGTGGTGGCGTTGGCGCTGCTGGCGCTGCTCGGGATGCGCTTGCTGCGCACCGCCCTCGGAGTGCTCATGACCTTTTCCTTCAAGGGGCCGATCGAACGGCTCGGGGGCCTGGCCACCGGCTTCTGCCGCCAGGGCGCGGTCTTTTTGGTGCTGCTGCTGGCCGCCAGTTTCCTGCCGGCGGCGCAGGTGCAGCGCGCCGTGATGTTCGATTCGGCGACCGGCCGGACCGTGCTGCCGCTGCTGGTCGCGAAGTACAACGAACTGGCCGAGAAAGCCGCCCTGCTGCAGGCCGAAGTGCCCGTTGGCGTCGAACTGCCCCAGGTCGTCATGCCGCCGCTGCCCGAACCGGACTCGGCGGCTGCGCCGCTTTCGGCCTCCGAACCCGCGGAGTAGCCGGCCCATGGCGGGGAGGGTTTCCAAAGACGCGATCGACCGGATCCGCAACGCGCTGGACATCGCCGACGTCATCGGTTCCTACGTTCCCGTCAAGCGCGTGGGCCATTCGGCCAAGGCGCTCTGTCCGTTCCATAAGGAGAAGACGCCGTCGTTCCACGTCAATCCGGCCCGCCAGGCCTTCCATTGCTTCGGCTGCGGCGTCGGGGGCGACGTGTTCAAGTTCGTGATGCTCTACGAGAACGTGGACTTCCCGACCGCGCTGCGGATGCTCGCCGCGCGCGCGGGCATCGCCGTGCCCCTCGAAGAAGACCGCCGCGCGCCGAAGGACGGTCCGGCGAAAGACGACCTGTTCGCGGCGAACGAAGCGGCGTCCAAACGCTACCAGCAGGAATTGCTGCGCAGTTCCGCGGCGGCGGTCGCCCGCGACTACCTGCAGAAGCGCGCGCTCGACGTCCCCGTCTGGCGGGAATGGGGCATCGGCTACGCGCCGGACGGCTGGGATTTCCTGTCCGGCGCGGCGGGGCCGCGGACCGGCGCCAAAATGAAAGCGCTCGAGGCGGCGGGGCTGCTTTCGGCCAGCGAAAAAGGCGCGCTCTACGACCGCTTCCGCCACCGCGTCATGTTCACGATCCGCGACGAACTGGGCCGCGCCGTCGGGTTTAGCGGCCGCGTACTGCGGGCCGATGACCAGGCCGGCGGCAAATATGTCAACACGCCCGAAACGGCGGTTTTCCGCAAGAGCCGCATCCTGTACGGACTCGACAAGGCCAAGCGCACCATCCTGGACCGCCGCGAAGCGTTGCTGGTCGAAGGGCAGATCGATTGCATTCGCTGCCATCTGGGCGGCTTCAAGAACGCGGTGGCGTCGCAGGGCACCGCCTTCACCTCCGAACACGCCACCCTGCTCAAGCGCTACGCGGACCACGTCGTCGTCGTGCTGGACGCCGACGCCGCCGGCCAGAAGGCCGCCCTGCGAACCGCGGAATTGCTGATCGAGGACGGCCTGGCGGTTTCGCTCGCCGCCTTGCCGCCGGGCGAAGATCCCGATTCGTTGATCGTGAAGCAGGGGCCGGACGCCATGGCTGCCGTGCTGCAGGGCGCGCGCACCCCCATGGGCTTTCTCCTCGGTCTGCTGCAGCAGGCGGAAAACCTGCGCTCGCCGGAAGGCCTGCTGCGCGCGACCCGCGCGGCCCTCGACCTTGTCGCGCACGCTTCGGGCGCCGTCCAGTCCGAACAAATGCTCCGCGAGGCCGCTGCCGGCCTCGGCGTGGGCTTCGACGCCTTGCGGCGCGACTTGCGCG
>JAKLIL010000259.1 GCA_022709625.1 Verrucomicrobiota bacterium | reverse complement strand
GGCCGACGCGATGTTGCTCGACGAATCCACCCTCGCCAACCTCGACCTCGTCGCCTCCCGCGGTACGCCCCGCGCCGATGCCCCCACCACGCTGCTCAAAGCCCTCGATACCACCCGCACCGCCATGGGCTCGCGCCTCCTGCGCGACTGGCTCGTCCGCCCCCTCCAGAATCTCGCCGCCATCGTCGCCCGCCACGACGCCGTCGAATCGTTCCAGAAAAAGCGCCACGACCTCGACGCCCTGCGCGGCATCCTCGGCGACGTCAAGGACCTCGAGCGCCTGCTCGCGCGCCTTTCCGCCGGCTCCGGCAACGGCCGCGACGTCCGCGCGCTCGGCCTCTCGCTCGCCAAATTGCCCGCGCTCAAGGCCGCCCTTGCCGCGCATCCCGCGCCGCGCCTCGGCGA
This sequence comes from Verrucomicrobiota bacterium, assembly GCA_022709625.1. Taxonomy (GTDB): domain Bacteria; phylum Verrucomicrobiota; class Kiritimatiellia; order CAIQIC01; family Lenti-01; genus Lenti-01. The sequence continues at coordinate 3,020 of JAKLIL010000259.1, read as the reverse complement.
ACTCGCCGCCGCCATCGTGCCGCAGAACGAACTCGTTGCCTTGATCGAACGCGCGCTGGTGGACGAGCCGCCCATGGCCATCAAGGAAGGTGGCCTCATCCGCCCGGGCTACCACGCCGAACTCGACGAACTGCGCGCCGCCGCCCACGACGGCAAGCAGTGGATCGCCGAACTCCAGGCCCGCGAAATCGAACGTACCGGCATTTCCTCGCTCAAAATCCGCTTCAACAAGGTCTTCGGCTACTTCATCGAAGTCACCAAATCCAATCTGGCCCGCGTACCGGATGACTACGTCCGCAAGCAGACCGTCGTCAACGGCGAACGCTTCGTCACCCCCGAACTCAAGGAATACGAAAACAAGATTCTCGGCGCCGAAGATAAATCCGTCGCCCTTGAATACGAATTGTTCCTCGCGCTGCGCGAGCAAATCGTCGCGCACGTCGCGGCGATCCAGCAAACCGCCGCCGCCGTCGCCGAAATCGACGTGCTCGCCGCCTTCGCCGAACGCGCCCTGGCCTGCCGCTACGTCCGCCCCACTATGACCGCCGCCGGTCCCTTGGTCGTGCGCGAGGGCCGCCATCCCGTCGTCGAACTCCTGCCCGAATCCGGCCGGTTCGTGCCCAACGACGTGCTCCTCGACAACGTCGAGAATCAGCTCCTCATCATCACCGGCCCCAACATGGCCGGCAAATCCACCTACATCCGCCAGGTGGCCCTCATCGCGATCATGGCCCAGATGGGCGGCTTCGTGCCGGCGAGTTCCGCCGAGATCGGCGTCGTGGACCGCGTCTTCACGCGCGTCGGCGCCGGCGACGACATCGCCCGCGGCCGCTCCACCTTCATGGTCGAAATGCAGGAAACCGCCAACATCCTCAACAACGCCACCGCCCGCTCGCTCATCGTCCTCGACGAGATTGGCCGCGGCACGTCCACCTTCGACGGCATTTCCATCGCCTGGTCCGTCGCCGAGTACCTCCACAACCACCCCGAAGTGAAGGCCAAGACGCTCTTCGCCACCCACTACCACGAGCTGACCGACATCGCCCTCACCCTCCCCGGCGTGAAAAACTACAACGTGCTCGTCAGCGAAAAGGACGACCGCATCGTCTTCCTGCGCAAGATCGTCCCGGGCGCCGCCGACAAATCCTACGGCATCCAGGTCGCGCGCCTCGCCGGCCTGCCGGCCGAAGTCGTCGCCCGCGCCAAGGAAATCCTCGCCAACCTCGAGGAACAGGAACTCAGCGAAGCCGGCCAACCCAAGCTGGCCCAGCCCCGCGCCCGCAAGCCCAAGCTCGATCCCGGCGACCAGCTCTCGCTCTTCGCCCCCTGAAAACGAAAAAAACGCACCACCGGCATGGGCCCATCGTTCCAGATCAAAAGCCGGTTGCGGAGCTTCAAATACGCATTTCGCGGAATTGGCATCATGGTTCGTTCCCAGCACAACGCCTGGATCCACGCCTTGGCCACGCTGCTGGTCGTCGGCGCCGGCCTCTGGTTCCGGCTCGCCCGCGCCGATTGGCTCTGGCTCATCCTTGCCATCATGGCGGTCTGGACGGCGGAAGCGCTCAACACGGCTTGCGAGCTGCTGGCCGATGCGACGTCGCCCGGTTTCCATCCATTGGTCGGCAAGGCCAAGGACGTGGCCGCCGGCGCCGTCCTCATTGCCGCGCTGGGCGCCGTCGCCATCGGCCTTTTCGTCTTCGTCCCCCGTCTGGTCGCCTGGTTCGGGCGGTGACACAAAACCTCCGCAGCCTGCCCGCGAAGAAACAGGCCGCGCCAGGCTCATCGCGGAATCGGACTTGTCGCAACCCGCATGGCAGACTAGGATGAACGCCGTTTCCCGAGGATTGCCATGAATACCATTCAGACCGACCAAGCCCCCGCCGCCATCGGCCCCTATTCGCAGGCGGTCGCGCACGGCGGATTCGCTTTCGTTTCCGGACAACTCGGCCTCGATCCCGCCAGCGGCGCGCTGGCCGATGGCCTCGCGGCGCAGACCCGCCAAGCCTTGCGGAATCTCGTCGCCGTTCTCGCCGCGGCCGGTCTCGGCCCGCGGCACGTCCTCAAAGCGACCGTCTACGTCGCCAACATGGACGACTTCGCCCGCGTCAACGAATTGTACGCCGAGGTTTTCGCGCCGCCCTTCCCCGCGCGCGAAGTCGTCCAAGCCGCCCGCCTGCCCAAGAACGCCCTCGTCGAAATCTCCGCCATCGCCGCCGCGCCATGATCATCGTCGAACCCCACATCCACATGCTGTCGCGCACGACGGACGAATATCAGGCCATGTACCGCGCCGGGATCAGGGCCTGCGTGGAGCCCTCGTTCTGGCTGGGCACCAACCGCCGTTATGCGGGCTCCTTCTTCGACTATTTCCGGCTGATCCTCGAATTCGAGACGGTGCGCGCGGCGCGGTTCGGCATCGACCATTACTGCGCGATCGCGATGAACCCCAAGGAGGCGGACGACCGCGCGCTGGCGGACGACGTGATCGACGGGCTGGCCCCGTACATCGACCACCCGCGCTGCGTGGCCATGGGCGAGATCGGCCTCAACCTGAACACGCCCAACGAAGAGTACGCCATGATCCGCCAGCTGCGGATGGCCGAAGAGCGCCGGATGCCGGTGATCCTGCACACGCCGCACGTCGACAAGCTGCGCGGCACGCTGCGCATCCTCGACATCATCCGCAGCGAGGGCTTCACGGTCGAGCGCATCGACGTGGACCACAACACCGAAGAGACCATCAAGCACACGCTGGACTCGGGCTGCTATGCGGGCATGACCGTGTATCCCTACTCCAAGCTGAATCCCCAGCGGGTCTCGGCCATGGTCAGGCAGTACGGGCACGAGCGCGTCATCGTGAATGGCTCGGCGGACTGGGGCGTCTCAGACCCGCTGTCGCTGGTCAAGGTGGTCGACGTCATGCGCGGCGACGGCCACAGCGACGCGGTGATCCAAGCTCTGGTTTTCGACACGGCCATGCGCTTCTACAGCCGCTCGCCCAACTGGAAGCCCAATTT
>JAKLIL010000258.1 GCA_022709625.1 Verrucomicrobiota bacterium | reverse complement strand
AATTCCGCGTACTGGCGGCGGACGAAACTGGGATTGATCGTGGGCACGTCGAAGACGACGGGGTGGCCCAGCGCGCAGACGTCCGCCATCAAGCCGTCGAGGATGGCAGCGTCCCCGGCGTTGCGGCCGGAAAAATTGCCGATCACGCAAATCCGCGACGGGTTCATGCAAGCTGGCCCCGGTATTTGCGGCTTTTAACCCACCGGCGGATAGCGACCAACGGCAGGCCCCAGCGCGACGTCAGGAAACGGAACAGGGGATAGCGGGTCCAGCGCCGCCGACCCAGCCACATGGCGAAGCTTTCCACGCGCTCGTCCAGCCGGTCGCGGATCGTGTTCGGGGGAGTGGGGCGGTCGTAGACCGGCGCCGGCCGGCCCTTGGCGCGCCAGCGGTCCGCGCGCAAGTAGCTTTTGAGTCCTTTTTTCAGAGTGTGGAGGCGATGGGTTTTGAACTGGGAATCGTCGGTGACGTCCTGGGCGACGAGATCGCCGGCGGCCAGAGCTGCGGCCAGCGCCTGCTGGCCGCGGGGCGTCCGGACCAGAAGCTTGGATTGGTTGGGAAACAGGTAGCGGCCGGCGGGATCGCGGGTCCAGGCGTCGGAGACGGAAACGTCGGCGAATTCCGACGAGCCGTCCACGCAGGTCTGGCAACGCGGCGGGCTGTAGAGATAGGTCAGGTAATTGATCGCGCCGTCCTTGAAATTGGAGTAGTGGAGAGGGACAGGCTGCTGGCGGCCTTTGACATAGGCGCGGATGACGCCGGGCCAGATGCCGTCGCGGAAGGCGAAATTCGCGATGTCCTGGGGCTGGAGGCCGCGGGTCGCCAGCATTTCCGCGGTGACATAGGGCTCTAGGCTGGAAGCGCAGAACAGGCCGACGACGAGGCGGATTTTTTCGTTCACCCACGGTTGCTTGCGGGCATAGAGCCGCAGGCCGTGGATCTGGCAGGGGAGGGCCGCGATGGCGAAGCGTCCGTCTTGCACCCGCAATTCCCGGAGGATGCGGTTCACGGGAATGACGACGTATTTGGATTGCTGGCTTTGCCGGAGTTCCTCGTAGGTCCGGGCAATATAGACTTCGCCTTCCCAGGGTCGCTGCGGATTCATGCGGGCGACCGCGCAGCCGTCTACCTGCTTGGTTTTCAGCAGCGACCACAGCAGCGCGGTGATGACGCCGCCGCCCGCGCCGCCCGCGCGGAAACGCGGGTCGCCCGCGTAGCCCACGTAGGTCCGGAGCACCTGGCCGTCGAACGTGCCGGCGTTTGCCCGCGTGCCGAAGGTGAATTCGCCCAGATCGCCGAACGGCACCTGGCCGCCCGGACAAGTCTGCTTGCACAAACCACACTGGATGCACCGGTCCGGCACCAGCTCGGGATACGTGTCCCGGCCGATTTCGAGGGCGTTTACGGGGCAAACCCCGACGCAGGTGCCGCACCGGGTGCAGAGCCCCCGGTCGGTAAAGGCGATGCTGAGCAGGTGGGGATCGACGGTTGGGGTCGCGGGATTCATAAAGTCTCCGGGGCCGGGTTGCCGGGAAGATGCCGTTGGCCCGCGGCTTTTTCGATCCGCACGTCCAGCAGGCGCACGGGCTGTTCGGCGGCGTAGAGGAAAGCAAATGTCGCGGGCGCATCGCCGGCCAGGGCGACGTCCAGGACCGCCGCGCCGCCGCCCGCGCGCACTTCGGTGGCGTTGGCCACCTTTGTTTCCGGCTGTTCGAGGGTCCAAGTGCCGAGCAGCGCGCCTGCCGGCGCCGCGCTTTCGTAATGCAACTCCGCCCGGTACCGGCCGGAGGCGAACGGGAGGCGCGGACCGTAGAACACGCGGCCTTTGGGATCGCGATCGGGTTGCAGCAGCACGGCGCCGGTGGCGGGATCGGCCTCGCCGGCTCTGAAAAAACAGGCAGGGGCGAACGACTGGCTTTGCAGGGGCGTTTGGGCGGTCGTGAAGCAGGCGTAGTCGATTTCCAGATCGCCCTCCAGCCATTGCAGATCCACGTCGGCCACGACGTAGGCCGGCAGGTTCGGGGTGGGCACCGCCAACCAGATCCAGTCGTCGGCGGCGATGCGCCCGGCGTCGCTGCGGATTTCCACGTCCTTGTTTTGGGTGCGCACGGCCAGTTGGCCGTGGCCGCGCACCCGCAGGAGCCAGCCGACGCCGTCCGCGGCCACGAGGCTGGTGCGGCCGAGGTAGGTGGACGGAAACGCTTCGTTCAGCCGGACCACGCGTTGGCGGGGGCTGGAGGCGTCCGGCAGGCAGGCCGCCGCGTTCGTGGGCGCATGTTCCGGATGGTAGCGGCGGGCGGGAAAGGCCACCGGACAGGCAAAGGGCGGGGCGACCGGCTCCGGCCGCGGCGCGGGCCGGATGCGGAACGCCCAGACGGCGCGGTCCCGGCCGAGCAGGTCCAAGCGGGGATGCGCCAGCAGCCGATTCAGGGTGTGCGCCACGGGGAACGGGCTGACGCTTTCGGGCAGCGAATCGGCATGCAGAAGCAGATAGGGGATGTCCAGCGCCAGCAGGGCGTCCAATTGGGCGTTCTCGATGGCGCCGGCGTTCAGGCCGCGGAAGCGCTGGAAAATGGTTTCGTAGTAGTCCCGGTCGACGACGGGCGCGTAGCCGTTCAGCATGCGAATGCGGTACAGCGAAGCGTAGTATTGGTAGATCGAGGACCAGTGCGAATCGCCCGGCCAGAGTGGGAGCGCCAGCGCGCGGGTCGGGGAAGCGGCGCCCCCGGCGTGGTCCGCGGCCACGGTTGCGTAGGCGCCTTGCCGCGTGTCCAGCAGGCACAATTCCGCGTTGGTCATGCGCGCGTATTCGCCGACCATCGCGACGGCGAACGCGCCGAGTAGGAGCCGGGGCGCGCGTTTGTTCAGCCGCCGAAACAGCGGCGCGGTCACGACCGCCAGCATGACCGGCACGAGCGTCGGCGCCAGGGTGAGAATGCGGGCGGGCTGGCGAATCATTTTGAGGGGGGGCAGGATTCGGCGGGCGAGATCGAACAGCGCGCCGTGGTCGGGCCCGCGGATGCCCATCGCCAGCACGACGACCACGGCAAGCAACGCGGCCCAACCGAGGGGCACGGCGAGTTCCCGCCAGGCTTTCCGGACCACGGCGGCGCGTACGCAACCCCACGCGCCCGCCGCGGCCAACAGCAGCCAGGCATAGCCGAGATAGGTTCCGCGCGCGTTGTCCGCGACATGAAGCGAAAACAGGTGCTGCAGGCCGGGGGAAAACACGGCGACTTCCGCCAAGGTGCGCCCGGAAGCCAGATGCGCGGAACCGGCAATGTAGTGCGCGGTTTGGCGCGAGTAGGCGTAGGCCAAAAACAGCGCCGGCACCAGCGGCCACCACGCGCGCACCGCGCGGGCAAGCGTTGGCCCCAGCGGCTGGCCTTTCATGCCCCAAGAGACCAGGACCAGCGTTGCGCCCCAGCCC
>JAKLIL010000257.1 GCA_022709625.1 Verrucomicrobiota bacterium | reverse complement strand
AGTCGACGTGTCGGCCGCCGAAAAAGCGCCCGGCGTAGTGTGCGTGGTGACGGGCAAGGATGTCCCCTACATGTTCGGCCTCTACATGCAGGATCGCTATATTTTCGCGCAGGACCGCGTCCGCTTCGTCGGCGAGCAGATCGCCGCCGTCGTCGCCGAAACCCCCGAGGCCGCCCTGCGCGCCGCCAAGCTGGTCAAGGTCGACTACGAGCCGCTCCCGGCCGTGCTGAGCCTGGCCGACGCGCTCAAAAAGGATGCCGTCCTGATCCATCCCGATCTCGGCAACTACCACCGCGTGCCTTGGTTTTTCCCGCGCGCGGGCACGAACGTCGCCCACTGGCGCAAGACCCGCAAGGGCGACGTCGAAAAAGGCTTCAAGCAGGCCGACTTCATCCTCGAAGACGTCTACACGGTGCCGCGCTACGCCCATTGCCCCATCGAAACCCACGCCGTCACGGGTCTCTTCGACCTGTCCGGCCGCCTGACGCTCTGGGCGTCGTCGCAATCGCCGTTCGCCCAGCGCGGCGTCATGGCCGTCGCGCTCAAGCCCTTCGGCCTGACGCACAAGGATATCCGCATCGTGACGCCCTACGTGGGCGGCGGCTTCGGCGGCAAGGCGGGCGTCTCGATGGAAATCATCGGCGCCGTGCTGGCCATCGCGATGAAGGGCCGGCCCGTCCGGCTGCACTGGACCCGCGAGCAGGAGTTTATGAACACCTCGCAGCGGCAGGGCGTCATCGCCCGCGTCAAGATAGGCGTGAAGAAGACCGGCCAGATCGTCGCGCTGGAGCACACCCTCCACTGGGATGCCGGCGCGTCGGCCGAATACGGCGCGAACGTCGTCAACGCCGTCGGCCTGTCGGCCACGGGGCCGTACCGCATTCCCCACGTCAAGATCGACTCGGTCTGCGTCTACACCAACATGCCGCCCTGCGGCGCCTACCGCGGCTTCGGCTACTCGGAATTCCACTTCGGCCTCGAGTCGCACGTGACCCGCATCGCCCAGGCCATCGGAATGGACCCGGTCAAGTTCCGCAAGCTCAACGCGATCCGGGAAGGCGACGTGCTGGCGTACGGCGCGCACATGAATCCCGGCAACCTGCGCGGGGCCATCGACCGCATCGCCAAGGAAATCCGCTGGGGCAAGAAGGAGAAAAACGCCCGGCCCGGCCAGACCATCGGCAAGGCGGTGGCCTGCTTCTGGAAGGCGCCGGCCATGCCGCCGAACGCCGCGTCCGCCGCCTACCTCAAGTTCAACGAGGACGGCTCCCTCAACCTCTGCGTCTCCGGCATGGAGATCGGCCAGGGCTTCATGACGGTCATGGCCCAGATCGCCGCCGAAGTGCTGACCGTCCCCGTGGACAAGATCCGCGTCGAGACGCCCGACACCGATCGCAACTCCTACGAGTGGCAGACCGTCGGTTCCCACGTCACCTGGGGCTGCGGCAACGCGGTCCGCGCCGCCGCCGAAGAAGTGAAGGCCAAGCTTCTCGCCACCGTCGCGCGCGCCAAGTTTCTCAAGGCGGAAGACCTCTATCTCGCCGCCGAATGCGTCAAGAGCCGCAAGGACCGGACATTCGCGTTGCCGTTTCGCAGCTTCGTCATCGACGGCATCATGCGGCCCAACGGCAACTTCATTGGCGGGCCCATCCACGGCACGGGCATGTTCATGCCGGAGTTCACCTCCGCGCTGGGCGATCCCGAAACCAGCCAGGGCGGGCACCCCAATGTCCACTACACCGTCGGCGCCGCCGGTCTCGTGCTGGAAGTGGACCAGGCGACCGGCAAGGTCAAGATCCTCAAGGCCGCGCTCGCGGTGGACGCCGGCAAGGCGATCAACCCCGCCCTCGTCAAGGGCCAGATCGTCGGCGGCATCGTACAAGGGCTCGCGACGGCCCTCTACGAGGACATCCGCTACGGCGCCGACGGCCGCCTGCTCAACCCCAACTTCACGGACTACAAGATTCCGACGGCCCTCGACTGTCCCGGCGAAATCGTCCCGATCATCCTCGAGACGCCCCAGCCCGACGGCCCCTTCGGCGCCCGCGGGGTGGGGGAACACACGATGGTCGCCTGCGCGCCCATGGCGGCCGACGCCATCGCCGACGCAGTCGGCGTGCGCCTCAAGACCATGCCGTTGACGGCCGAAAAGATCGCCCTGGCCCTGCGGGGGATCGACTACGAGGAGGTCAAGGGCAACCAGCTCGGCTTCTGCTTCCGCGGCAAACCCTGCGACTATCCGTTCGAAGTCGCCGGCGTCCGCTGAAGCCCCGCGGCGCTTTCACGGCGCCGGATTTTCCATGGCGTGGAAAACCGCCGGAAAAGTTTTCCATGCTACGTAAAACGCGGGGCCTACGGGGCGCCGAGGGAGAGGTCGCCGTGGATTTTGTAGACGGGACCGTCGCGGTCGACATGGAGTTCCACGCCGGGAAAGGCCTGGGGGAGTTTCTGCTTGAGGCGGCGGGCCACTTCCGCTTCGAATTTTTCCTGGGTGCCGGGCGGGACGGCGTCGAGGGTGGCGATGCGGGCCTGGACGACGTAGCCGGGACCGTGTTCGGAACCGATGCCGACGGTGAAGGCGGCGCCGAGGTCGAAGAGCCCGTCGTCTTCGCGGTTGCTCGTGGCGCCGGCGGGGGGCCGGTTTGGATGGCGGCGGAATTTCTTGTTCCGGCCGGAGGCGGTCTCCAGTTCGGCGTCGATCTCGTCGAAAACCTTTTTCAGCCGCGCTTCCCAGCGTTCGAGCCGGGATTGCGAACCGCTCACGGGTACTCCAAGAGGGTGCCGGGGTTGAGGAGCCCGGCGGGGTCGAAGATTTTTTTCAGATCGCGCATGCGGGCGAGCGCGTCCTCGCCGGCCATCTGACGGAAGAGATCGCGCTTGAGCTTGCCGATGCCGTGCTCGGCGGAGATGCTGCCGCCCCAGGCGATGACCTGGGCCGCCCAGCGGGCGTAGAGCGTCTTGCCGGCGTCGTAGTCGGCGGGATGGCGGGGCAGGATGTTGACGTGGAGATGGTTGGCGCCGACGTGGCCGAAGATCAGATGCTCGAGGCCGGCCGCGGCCAAATTGCGTTCGTACAAGGCGAGCACGTCGCCCAGGCGGTTGTCCGGCACGGCCATGTCGGTGCCGAGCTTGACGAGGCCGGGATGGATCTTGCGGCGTTCGTCGATCGCGGAGTTGACGAGTTCGGGCGCGGCGTGGCGGAACAGCTTGAGCTTTTCGACGTCGTGGGGGTTGTCGGCCAGCAGGGCGGCGTCGGGATCGGCCCCGAATTCCGGGAGCCGGTCGGCGGCGGCCAGCACGGCGCCTTCGGCGGCTGCGGCGTCGGGGGCATGCCACTCGGCGTAGACGCAGGCCGTGCCGGCGGGAATCGCGGGGACGGCGATGCCTTGGGAGGCGAGTTCGTCGGCGTGCCCGCGAAGAAAATCCAGGCAGCGGG
>JAKLIL010000256.1 GCA_022709625.1 Verrucomicrobiota bacterium | reverse complement strand
CGGATCGAAGACGGGATTGCCGTAATGGTCGGGGTTCGAGCCGTCGCCTTTCACGTCGACGATCTTCACGTGGGTGACGCGGCGGACGTCGAGCCCCGGCGTGCCCGCCAGCAACCGCAGGTCGAACGGCGTGCCGGAACCCTGCACGTGTTTGCCGGCGAAGCCGCCGTAGGACGTCGGATCGGTGGCGTTCGTGAGGCGATAGGTGTCGATCCAGTTCGTTTCCAGGCAGTGGGTCGGAAAACGGAAGAAGGTTTCGCCGTCGGAGGAAACTTCGACGAAGGCCAGTTCGAGGAAGTCCGCCGAGAACGCGTTTTCGAAGACGGCGAAGTCGGCGCCGGGGCCGTCGGCGATGGGCGCGGGGAAAGTCAGGACGACGGAGCCGTCGTCGCCGAGAGGCACGATGCCGTTGGTGGCGCCGAGGCCGCCGAGGGAACCCTGGGCGGGACCGACGGCGTTGGAAGGCACCTGCCACTTGGCTTCGACGTTGGTGCCCGGCACGTAGTTCGTCCAGCCGTTTGCCCAGCATAGGATGGCGGAGTTGGAGGCGGCGACGCCGCGGGACGCGTCGTCGTAGGCATAGGTGAAATCGGCCAGGGCGAAATACATCGGCGTATTGGGCCCCCAGTCGCCGATATCGGTCGTGGCCAGCGTGCCGACGAGGGAGACGACGTCCGCCGGCATCCAGGAGAGGTCTAGTTGGGACCAGTTGGTTTGGACAAAGGTGTTTCCGTCGCGGTAGTCGGCCAGGTAGTGGTTGGTGGCGGCGAGGACATGGCCTTCGACGTCGTAGGCGGTCAGGGTCAGGATGAAGGTGTCGTTGCTGCCGAAGGGCTGGGCATATGCGTTGCCGTCGCGGATCGTGAGCGCGGCGTAGGTCGTGTTGTCGAGAAGGACCGATTTCGGCGCGCACGGGAGATCGAAGGCGATTTCGGGCGAATCGTGCCACCCGTCGTCGTAGGCAACGGCGTAGGCGCGCGGGAAGCCTTGCACCGCGGCGTATTGGTTCAGATACGTGCCGTCGGTCGTATTGCTGACCGTCGAAAATGCGAATCCGGCCCAGTACCAGGAGCCCCAGGATTCATAGGTCGTGTTGAGGAAGAGCGCGGCCTCGTCGGTGAGTGCCGCGTTTTCGATGTATTCGCCGGGGCCGGCGAAGTGGGCATCGAAGGAAACGGTCGTTTGCGCCGCGGAGGCGGCGAAAACCAGGAACGGAACGAGCAGGAACCAGCAACAAGACCGCATCGCGGCAGCCTTTCCGCCCCAAACTGCGAGGGCATCAGGTTGATCTTGCCCCGGCTTCCCGTCTTCTGGCTCGCGGCCTGCTACTCTTCCGCCTTCTCCCGCCCGCAAGGGGGCGGAATGGCTGGTTGGAATTTCGGGACCGTTTACAGCGGCGCGACCGCGCGGGAATTCCACCCGCTTCCGTAGTTGCCGGAGGCGCCTCCACCGTTGGAAACGCAAAAACACCGTAGCACCCCTGGCCGGCCGGGGGCAAGCGGGGAAAACGGGCCGGAAAAGATTGTTATCCATCCTGCCGCGGTATCGCTACCATGCTTTTTATTGCTGGCCTTGTGGTTGCCGGCAAAAGGAGGACCCGGCGATGAGGAAGACTATAACGTACGCGAAGTGTTTGCCTTTGTTCGTTGCCGTGGCCATCGCGGCGGGAATGGCCGTCGGCCAGACGGAGATCACGGCTTTCGACGGGAACGGCCAGGTCAGCTGGGACGATCCGGGCGGGACGGGCACGCACTACGCGGTGCAGTGGTCGAGTTCCGGGCTGAGCAACTGGTATTCCTGGAAGGACGCCGACCAGACGCTCTCGGGCCTGGGGGCCACGGGCACCGTTTCCGTGCCGATGTTCTACCGGGTGGTGGGGCAGGATCCGACGTACCAGGCGACCGAGAGCTACACCTACTACGACCAGCTGCCGCCGTTCGATCCGCTGACTCCGCTTTCGAACAACGAAATGCGCATCACGTTCATGGGTTCGATGATTCCGCTGCCGGTGCGCCTGGCGCAGGCGGAAATGAGCGTCTTCGTGGAAGTGGGGTGGAGCAACGACGTCAACGACACGTTCTATCATGGCCGGGCCAGCGACCAGTTCATCTTCGACTGCGGCGCGGGCTGCTCGGCCAATTACGCGGCCGCGAAGGTCGGCTTCCGGCGCATGGACAAGGTCTTCATCAACCACCTCCACGGCGACCATCTGAGCGACTTGTCCCACGTCTACTGCTTCGGGCCCGCGGGGGACCGCAAATCGCCCCTCTACGTCTGGGGCTCGAAGCCCTCCGGCGTGGCGGCCCCGAGCAACGACGGGGACATCTATTCCGACGACGGGGTCATCTACGACGACGGCACCAGCAATTTCTGCGCCAATCTCCGCAACGCCTGGCGGTGGCATTCGGAAAGCTTCAGTTTCCAAAACACCTGGTACTCGAACTGCGTGCCGCCCACCAAGGAAAGCTGGGGACTGCCGCACGATCCCGTGCCCGTCGGCAACGACGATCCGCGCGACGCCTACGCCATCGTGCCGATCGAATTGGATTGGGAAGTGGCCGGAGGCCAGGCCTACTTCAATACAAACACCGGCGTGAAGATCACCCACTTCCCGGTCATTCATACCCGCCGGGGCTCCATGGGCTACAAGCTGGAATGGCAGACGCCGGACGGTACCAACCTGACCATGATCTATACCAGCGACACCAAGCCCGAAACCAACTGCATCGAACAGGCCAAGAACGGCGGCCGGGGCGTGGACGTGTTCATCCACGAAATGGTCGTTCCGCCGGAGGTGTGGGCCTACAAGAACATGGGCCTCGACGGCCCGATCGAGGAGGGCGAGGACGGCTATTCGAACTTTGTCGCGACCGTCCAGGGCCTGACGACGGTCCAGAACAGCTCGCACACCCCGCAGGGCGCGTTCGGCTACATCCTCGGCCAGCTAATTGCCAACGACGTTCAGCCCCGCCTCACGGTCGCCACGCATTTTCCGGTGGATGACGACACCGTGGCCAGCGCCCTCGCCAGCGTCAAGGCGCATTGTCCGGACGTGGAGATGGGCAAAGACCTCATCTGGTCGTTCGACCTGCTGGTGCTGCGGGTGTTCCCGGACCGGATCGAACAGTGCCGCGCCGACGTCTCGAGATACTGCTTCAACCCGCCGGTCCAGGATCCCGCCGGCATGATGCCGCCGAAGTACAACGATGGCCATGGCAACGGAAATCCCTACGCGCAAATCGATACCAACGCGGCGATTCCGGCGGTCGAAGGCGGAGTGACCAACTATCGCGTCGACGGCTATTGATGCCCCGGCCGGCGTCCGGCCGATTCCGGCTTTGACCGCGGACACGGCTCTGGAGTACGATTCGTTTTGAACGGAAGCGAGGTGTCCGCATGCGCATGTTGCTTGGGTTGTGCCTGGTTGTCTGGGCGG
>JAKLIL010000255.1 GCA_022709625.1 Verrucomicrobiota bacterium | reverse complement strand
CGCCCCGCCGCTTTCCCCCGTGGATGTCGGCCACCCGCTCCTCCTGCTCGACGCCAGTTGGCGGCACGCCGCGGCGATGCGCCGCGCGATTGGGACCATTGCAAGCCGATCCGTCCCCGCCGGCTGGCAAACCGCTTACCCTCGCTGCTCCAAAATCCACACCGACCCACCCGCCGGGTTGGCCACCGTCGAAGCCCTCTACGCGGCTCTCTGCACGCTTGGCTTTCGCGACGACTCCCTACTGCGTTTCTACCCCTGGCGGGACGCCTTCATGGATTTAAACCACGCGCGAATTCCGCTTTCCGACGCGGGCTTAATCCGCCATTGGCCCTGCGGCCTAAATCCGGGGCGCTACGGAGCCACCGCGAGGAATGGCCGGTTCGGCGCCAACATGGATAAGCATTCTGATGTCGGCTTGTCTTGGAACACCGCCTCGAAAAACGGGCCCATCTCCCACATGTGCAAGACGGCATCAATCCGTTGAGGCGCAAACGTCCCGGTCGGGGGTTTGATTATTAGGGGCACATGCCGCTGGATAGGGTTCAAGTCCGTGGGGGGCAGACTGCCGTGATCTGCAGATAAGACAATCCATCCCGAATCATAGACGCCCGAGCCGCGCAGAGCTTTGACGATTTCGCCCCACACCTGGTCGCTGTATTGCACTTGGGTCCAGTACGTGGCGCGAACGGTATCCACCGTGCCGTCTTCCAAATAAATTGTTGGGTTATGGGGGACCGGAAGATGTACGAAAAACAGGTCTTGAGGACCGAATGAGCGCGCCAACTGTTCCCGAACGATCTCGACACCATGCGCAACCATCCGGCTGAAATAGGATTCGGCCAGCATGCCGATTCGCCAGCCAATTTGAGGGATTCCCTTTCCCCACCCGTCGCGGAACGGCCCGCGGGAATAGTAAACGATGCCGACGGCGTGGTTTAGAAGCCGCTGCAAGCATGTGTGCGGGTCGGCATACCGGACCAGTTCCATCGCGTACGATTCGTCGAGAAGCGGGCCCAACAGTTGCCGATAGGGCAGATATATGCCCCAGAGCAGCGTCCGATATCCTTCTTGTTTCGCATGGAAGAAAACCCCGTTGGTAAACGTCGAAGGCTTGTAATCCAGGAAATCGTCGGCCCAATCGATCCGGTTGAAGGCGGACGGATCCCGCTGGAAAAGGAAATTCGGAATCGAATCGGTCGTGCGCCGGCCTGCCGACGTCGCCTGGGAAAAATCCAGGGAATCCCGGCGAAACGAATCCAGATTCTTCAACTCTGGCCGCCAATTGCCATCGCTGGCCGTGCAAATATCCTTCGAAAGGCCGTCGAAGAACACGATGAACACCGGCGGCCGCGCGGGGTCTCCCGCCGTGGTCCTCATCGCCGGGAGGTTGCGGTTCTGATCTAGGGGCGTGGCTGCCAGCAGGCTCGCCATCAGCAAGGGATAAAGGCACGAGAGGGGCACGGTGGCCCGCCATGCGCCAGAGACGAATCGGTTGCCCCCGGCAAACAGCGAAGCCGCTGTCAGCAACGCGCCCACGGCCAGCACCGCGGGATTCAGCCAATGGCCTTGCGAGCGCAGCAGAAAGGCGGGCAACAACTGCAAAATCACCACTGCGGCAATGAAAAATATCAAATGGCGGCCAAAGCGCCTGACCCGCCCGTGCGTCAACCGATCCAGGCCGGCAAGCCCACCCCAAGCCACCAACGCCAGCAAGGCCACCAGCAGGAATAGTTCCAGGGTGTCTTGCCGCCCCCAGAGAAACGCCTGTCGATTCAATGCCGAAAACATCATGCCGACGTAGACCCCGGACAAAAGTATGGTCAGCGTCAACACGGACAAGTACTCCCGCACCCAGGTCCATCGCCACGGATGGTTGGAATCTTTGGGGCAAGGTCCAGATGTTTCGTTGGCCGGTTTCATGGAAGTCCTTGTCCGGCAGCCAGACAATCGACGATGTACACTTCGTCCATGGAATTGGTCTGGGGCCTGGACGGATCGTAGCGCTCGTGCCAAATCAGTCGATCACCTTCAAGGCGTGCTCCATATTCGACATCTAGCAAAATGCGGACATGGGGCTCGCTACATCCTAAGGCCAATTGCGCCATGCCGCCCAGTGTGAATCCCCGCAACAGGGGAACATTGCCAAACAACGCCCAAACCTGCTGGTGGCTCTCCACGGAAGGGCCCAATCCGGAAGTCAGGCGCTGGCGCAGCGCGCGCGTGTCGAAGAGGAGAATCCTTTTGTCGCGCCATTCCCCTGCACTCCGCTGCACGGCGGCAAAGAGCCGTTGGTTCAACTCCCCTGCCTGCCTGAAGTTCTCGGAAGTGCCTTGGTTGGCCATCAGCGCCAGCACGGCGGGCAAAAATAAGGCGGCGCGCCACCGGCAGCCTGGCACGCGATCCAATGCCATTGCCGCCAACAGACTGATTCCCATAGCCGGCAGCACATTCAAGCGCGTCCCTGTGAAGGCAAGCAAGGAGATCGCCCAAGCCGCCCCCGTCCATGCCAAGGCAAAAAGGGCCACCTGCCATTCGGCAAACGGGGCCGGGCCGCTTGCTTTGTCGGCCCGGTTGTCACTGGCTCTGGTCCATCGGCCGATGGCAAGAACCACGGCAACGTTGCCGGCAAACAGGCCCCACCGCGTCCAATGCGGCAATTGGGAAAAACCCAGCAAGCCAAACAAGACGGAACCAAAAAACCGGTCTCCGCACCAAGCCCGGAGAATCTGGAGGGCATTCAGGCCGATCCCTTGGAGGGACATGCTCACCTGCATGTGCGGAGGATAAACCCACGATTGGTTGAGACCAAAGGAGTCTGTCATCCGCCACGCTACATAAAGCAGGCAAACCAATGCATAGGGCAGTATGCGCCCAGCCACCTGGAATAGTCCCCGGCGCCAAGGCATTAACGCCAGCAAGGCACCGGGCAGCAGAATCCCGGCCTCATATGAGAACAAGCCCACTCCGTAGACCAACGCGGAAAGCGCCAGACGCCAGGCGCCTCCCCGCCGCAGAAAAGCCGCACCCAACCAGCCACTCAACGCATAAGGCACTAACGCGCAAGTCACCTCGTTCAGCACTTGGGTAGACCAGTGGTAGGTCTCCGTCAGGTTCGGCAGGAGCGCAAAAACCATTCCGGCGGCCATGGCGATTCCGCGCCGCCCTGTCAGTTCCAAAGCCATTTTCGCGACGGCCAGCAGCAGGAGTGAGTTGGCCACCAGGGATAGCAGGGTCCAACGCCAAGCCGTGGCCCCAAACAGCCGGAAAACAACCTCGACCGCCGCCATGCTCAGCGGTCGATTGGGATCCTGCAGCCCGGTTGCGGCAGCCACGAGATGCGTGGGGTAAAATGAACACCGGGCCAGATTGGACCAGTCATCGACAACCAAGACCGCCTGAGGAGCCGGCCAATATCTGGACCAAACCTGCAACGCCAACAG
>JAKLIL010000254.1 GCA_022709625.1 Verrucomicrobiota bacterium | reverse complement strand
TTCGGGATTCACCGTGGGTGGGTTTGGGCTTCACTTTTTCGGGATGAGCCGGCATGGTGCGCCTTTCAGACGCCCCAAGGGAAAAACATCGTGAACCGGCGCGGCCACCAGACTGCGTGGCGACATGCGGTCGAGCCCTGGCTCCTCACCCAGAGCCGCATGGCCGCCGATTGCCCGAGCCCAGGCGCCTGCCGCCTCGACCCTTTGCCGTTCGTTGCTTCTTCATCGCGGCCCCGTGAAGTCAAACCGGGCGCAAACCCGCAGCGCCCCAAAACCGCTAAACCCGGCAGATAACGAAAGGAACAGCATGACGACGAAATATGTCAAACCGGCCACCGCCAAGGTGTCCGAGAAGGCCGACGGCAAAACGCAAAGCATGGTCTTGATCCATGGCGACGAAGTCGCGGCCATCGAGGAGGCGAGCGCGGGCATGACCCGGATCGAGTCCCGCGGCAAGGAGGGTTACATCAAGACCAAGGCGCTGGGCAGCAAAGCCTCCCTCGAAATCTATTGCATCGACGTGGGCACGGGCGACGCGACGTTCATCGTCACGCCGGGCCGGAAGAAAATCCTGATCGATGGCGGCTTGAACAAGCGGGCCCTGGGCTTCCTGGCCTGGAAATACCGGCTCGACCAACCGGACGCCCCGACGGTGGCGATCGAGTTGCTGGTGTTGTCGCACGCCGACGATGACCACCTCAAGGGGCTGATCCCCATCGTGCAGCACCCCAAGATCGAGGTGAAGCGGGTGATCCACAGCGGCATCGCCCGCTACGCCCAAGGGGCCTTCGCGACCGAGCTGGGAGACTTGTCGGCGGACGAGAAACACTTGCTGACGCGCCACAGCGGGTTGGCGGA
The DNA here is from genome assembly GCA_022709625.1 of Verrucomicrobiota bacterium. GTDB lineage: Bacteria > Verrucomicrobiota > Kiritimatiellia > CAIQIC01 > Lenti-01 > Lenti-01. The sequence goes on along the minus strand of JAKLIL010000254.1, from coordinate 2,586 downwards.
CCTGGCGGGCGCGAAGCTGTCAAAGGACTTCGAGGCGTGGCGCAAAGCCATCGAAGGCGAAGGAGGCGCGGTGGACTACGCCGCGGTGAGCCGGGCCACGGGGGCGATCGACCTGGGTGATCCAAGCGTGCAGTTGGAGGTTCTTGGCCCGAACCTGGAGCAAGCGGGCGGCCAGCCCGCCTACCGGTGGTTTGCGGACACGGCTCATACGATCAACGGCCACTCGGTCGTGCTCCGGCTTACCCATGGCGCGGCGCGCGTGTTGCTGCCCGGCGACCTCAACGAGGCGGCCGAGGATTATTTGCTCGAAACGCCCGGACTCGCCGCCAAGTTCAACGCGCACGTTTTCAAGGCGCCGCATCACGGCAGCCACGAGTACTCGAAGGCGTTCCTGGAGAAAGTGAAGCCGCAGATCTCGGTGATCTCCGCCGGAGACGACCGGGATCACGGCCATCCCCGGGCGTGCTTCCTTGGAGCGGTGGGGCAGGCCTCGCGCTCCGAGCGGCCGCTGGTCTTCGCCACGGAGATCGCCGGGAATTTCACGAGGTTGGCGAAAGAGGAGGAGCCCCCGCCGCCGGCCTCCGCGAATCCGGATGCCAAACGCCGTTTGCTCTTCAAGCGACGCCTGCACGGCATGATCAACGTCCGCAGCGATGGCGCGAGCCTCTACGCGGCGCGCCGCGTCGCCTCCGGCTACTGGTGGGAGGCATACGGGCCGATTCCCGCGGCCTGACGCCGCCGGCGCGACAGCCCAGGTTGGCGGGCGGCCAGTGCGTTTACACGGAGTTTGTGGGCACAGTCTTCGAGATCACCTTTGCGGACACGGTCCCGATCGGCACGTTCGTGGCGACGGGTGTCCACTCGCCGAGGGCCTCGGCGCCGTACAGAATCACCGGACTGGTTCCCATCGCCCCGTGAAGCCGCAGCCGCCGCGGGTCGATCGCGCTGGAATCCCGGAAACCACCACGCCCGGCCCAACATCGGCCAAACCCGGAATCCCATTCGTGGTCAGGTCCGACACCGCCAAAATCAGACTGTTCGTGCGGATGACGCTCAAGTCCGGAATCGCGCCGAGACTCAGGCACGTCCAGCCGAACAACAGGAGTGGAACGATCCGCGCAGCCATGGTTGCGAAGCCTGCCACGAAATACGGGTGCAGGCAAGATTCACGCCTCCGGAACCGCGCCAAAAGAAAAAGGCGGGGCTCGGCTTCCCGAACCCCGCCCTGAAATCCCCAATCGCTCAGTAGCGATTGCGACCGCCGCCGCCGTATTCACGACGGCCGCCGCCGCCCGTGCGCTCCTCGCGCGGCCTGGCCACGTTGACGGTGAGGGCCCGGCCGTCCATATCTCTGCCGTTCAGGGCGGCGATGGCTTTCTCCGCTTCCTCGGCCGTGCTCATGGTCACGAAGCCAAAGCCGCGGGGGCGACTGGTCTCCCGATCCATCATCAGGTTCGCTTCGATGACCGTGCCATGCGCGGCGAACGCGTCTTGCAGGTCATTTTGCGTGGTGTTGAAGGAAAGGTTTCCCACGTACAGTTTATTGCTCATGTGATGTTTTGCTGTCCGACAAACCGGCGCTTCCACAGACTGTTCCCGAACGTCGGGTCTAAAATCATCACAGAACAAAGTCCACATGAAGATTCACCATGCCTTGAAAGAGACAAGCTATCCAACAGACCGATGAATTTTATCCGATCCGGGCGAAATAGCCAGGACTTTCGGCAACTATTTATTGGACCCGAACTGGCGCCCACGCCGACCGATTCACGTCTATCATTTACAGGGACCGCTCCGCCAGGCACTCTGGGTTCCCCTGCGGGGAAACCGATATGCCGCAGGGGAGTCAACGCGCGGCAACATGATCAAAACTATGGGCGACAAATCCCCCAAGGCCAACCAGAAGAAATCCTCCCAGAAACAAACCAAGGCCATCAGCGCCGAACAGAAGAAGCAGCAGGACATCGCCGCCAAGCGAAACGCTGTCAAGAAATAGGCCAGCCTTGCCCGACAGGCGTCTTGTCTGCGGCGAAGGCAGGGCGGACAGATTGCTCCCCAAACAGCGCCGGTCGAGCAAACGCGGGCGAGCTCGATCGGGACCGGCCGTCAGGCCACTTGCGGGAGGGTCCGCTGCCCGTCAGGCGCCCCCGGCAGCGAGCGCCTTCTCCAGCAGCGCCTTCTCCTTCGGTCCGTAGGAGAGCCCCAGCGCCTGGGCCCGGCCTGCCGCGGTCATCTTTTGCCATGATTTGGCGATGGCGCGGATGACCTTGTCCTCGGCGGTGCGACTCGCCAGGTCCGCGAGTTGGTGCTCCAGGAAGACCAGGCAGAGCGCGTCCTCGAGCACACGGCTTTCCGGATCGGCTGGGAAATCCGCCTTGCGGTTCAGCCGCTGCACGCGACTGACCATCTCCGGCGGATACCCGATCTCCTGTAGGATGGCGCCCGCCTCTTCCGCATGAAAGCGCTTCAATTCCTCGCGCCAGCGAAGATACCCCGCGCGGTCCGCAGGATACCGGTCCCGGGGAATCGCCCAACGGCACAAGTGCTGGCATCTTGAGGCCAGGCGCAGCGCCTCCGAAGCTTGCG
>JAKLIL010000253.1 GCA_022709625.1 Verrucomicrobiota bacterium | reverse complement strand
CTTCAAATTCGGCGGCGGCCGCGCGGCGCACGGCGGCGGCTGGCTCCGCAAGCCGGGGTCCATCGGCAACCGCGAATGGCCGGGGCGCATTTTCAAGAACAAGAAACTGCCGGGCCACATGGGTTCGGTGGACATCACGACGCAAAACCTGCGGGTGGTGAAGGTGCTGGCGGACGACCACGCGTTGCTGCTGGAAGGCGCCGTGCCCGGTCCCGTGGGCGGCATCGTGCTGGTGCGCAAGGCCATCAAGAAGGCGTAAGGGTCATGAGCAAAATTGCCATCTACAATCTGAACGGCGACGCGGCCGGCGAGAAGGAAATCCCCGCCGACCGGCTCGAACTGAAGTGCGGCGCGCAGGCCGTGCTGGACGTGGTCACGGCCTACCGGGCCGGCCGGCGCGCCGGCACGGCGTCCACCAAGAAACGCGGCGACGTCCGCGGCGGCGGCCGCAAACCCTTCCGGCAAAAAGGGACGGGCCGCGCCCGCCAGGGCTCCATCCGGTCGCCCATCCTGCGCGGCGGCGGCGTGGTGTTCGGCCCGCACCCGCGGGACTACGCCAAGAAGGTCAACAAGAAGACCGTCGCGCTGGCGTTTCGGCGCGCCTTGAGCGAGAAGATCGCCGCGGGCGGCGTGGTTCTGGTCGACGGCCTCGAGACGATCGCGCCGAAGACCAAGTCGGTGGCGGCCCTCCACAAGAAAATCGCCGGCGGCCGGGCCACGCTCTTCGTGACGGGCGCCGCCAGCAAAAACCTGAATCTGGCCGCGCGCAACGCCGCCAAGGTCGAAACGACCACGGCGGCGCAGGCGAACGTCTACCAAATGGAGCGCTATCCGGTCGTCGCGGTGGACGCGGCGGGCCTGGAGCAGCTGCTCGGACGCCTTGCGGAAGGGAGCCGGGCATGAAAAGCCTGATCATCAAGAAACTGCGGGTGACGGAAAAGGGCACCCGCCTCAAGGAAGCCGCGAACCAATACGTTTTCGAAGTGGACCGGGCGGCGAACAAGCTGGAAATCCGCCGGGCGGTGGAAGCGCAGTTTCCGGTCAAGGTCAAGGACGTGAACACCATGATGCGTCGGGGCAAGGCCAAGCGCCTGCGTACGGCTTCCTACGGCCGCACCTCGGCCTGGAAGCGCGCGGTCGTGACCCTCGAACCCGGCCAAACCATCGAAATGGCATAGCGAGGTGCGAACATGGGCCTGAAAAAATACCAACCCCAAACCGCCAGCTTGCGGTTCACGACGCTGTCGGACTTCGCGGGCGTGAGCAAGAAGCGGCCCGAGCGTCGCTTGATCCAAATCAAGAAGAGCCAAGCCGGCCGCAATTCCCAAGGCCGGATCACCGTCCGCCACCGCGGCGGCGGCCACAAGAAATTCCTGCGCCTGGTCGATTTCCGGCGGCGCGACAAGCTGGACGTGCCCGCCAAGGTGCAGGCGGTCGAGTACGATCCGAACCGCACGGCGCGGCTGGCTTTGCTGGCCTACGCCGACGGCGAGAAGCGCTACATTCTGGCCCCCAACGGGATCCAGGTCGGCGCCAAGCTCGTGGCCAGCCCGAAAGCCGAACCGGTCGACGGCAACGCCCTGCCGCTGGGCGCGATTCCGCTGGGCATGGCGGTCCACGCGATCGAACTGGCGCCGGGCGGAGGCGCCAAGCTCGTGCGCAGCGCCGGCATGGCCGCGCGCGTCGCCGCGCGCGATGAAACCTTCGTGCAGGTCAAGCTGCCCTCGGGCGAGACCCGCCGGCTTTTGGCGGACTGCTACGCGACCATCGGCCAGGTGGGCAACCTTGAGCATGAAAACATTTCGCTGGGCAAGGCCGGGCGCAAGCGCTGGAAGGGCATCCGCCCGACGGTGCGCGGCGTGGCGATGAACCCGGTGGACCATCCGATGGGCGGCGGCGAAGGCCGGACTTCGGGCGGCGGCCATCCGGTGACGCCGTGGGGCCAGCTGACCAAGGGCAAGAAGACCCGCAGCCAACGCAAGCCCTCGGGCAAGTTCATTGTGCAACGGAGAAAGAAGTAGTAGCATGACGCGCTCAATCAAAAAGGGTCCGTACGTGGAAGCCCACCTGATGAAGAAGGTGGAGACGTTGAACGCCAGCGGCGCGAAACGGCCGATCAAGACCTGGTCGCGGCGCAGCATGGTGTTGCCGGAGTTCGTGGGCCACACCTTCACCGTCCACAACGGCAAGACGTTCACGAGCGTGTTCGTGACGGAAAACATGGTGGGCCACCGCCTGGGCGAATTCGCGCCCACGCGGACCTTCCGCAAGCACGGCGCGGCGACGGACAAGACGATCGCGCTGAAGTAGAGATTTTGGATGATGGGCTTCCGGCGTGGATGGCGGCTCCTGTGGGCCGTGCCGGCGCTGGGGGCCGCGCTCGCGGCGGGCTGGTTCTTCGGCGCGCGCGCGACGGAAAACGGTTCTTTGACGACCGGGCCGGCGTCCGCGCCGGCGCGTCTTGAGGAAGGGTCCGGGCCAGTCCCGGCAACCCCGGTTGAGGCGGAGACGGCCGAAGCTTCGGCGCAGTCCGCGGTGGATGTAGCGACAAACGCCATCCGCACGGACGGGCACGCAGCAGCGGCCGGGGACGGCGCGGCGGATGGTCCAAACGACGACTTGCAGGACCTGCTGGCGGGCGAAGCCCGGCTGGCGACGGGCCGGCTGGCGCAGGAACTCGCCGGTTTGCGCGGCGATTTGGCGGACCGCGACCGGCGGATCCGCCAGCTGAGCGAGGCCCTCGCCGAGGCGCAGGCCGCGCTGGACGTGAACGAAGCGCGGCGGGCCGAGGCGGCCGGCGCGGCGGCGGCGCCGCCGGCGGATGCCCCGGTCGAGGCGCGGATCGCGGACGCGAATCCGGACCTCGGCCTGGTGATCCTGGACCAGGGCGCCCGGCAAGGTCTGCGGTACGGGCTGCCGCTGACGGTCCTGCGGGACCGGCGGCGCGTGGCGCGGATCCGGGTCGTGGATGTGAGAGAGCGAATCGCCGGCGCGGCGGTCGAGGAGACCGCGCGCGGCGACTACCCCCAAACGGGGGACCGGGCGGTGCTGATGCGGCCGGCCGGTCCCTGAGGAACGAGACATGGAAATCATAGCAACATCGAGATTCGTGCGTCTGGCGCCGACCAAGGCGCGGGACTTGGCGCGCGCGCTGCGCGGCAAAACCGCCGGGGCGGCGCTCCAGGTGGTGGAACTGAACCGGCGCAAGGCGGCGGTCTGCCTCGGCAAGACGCTCAAGTCGGCGATCGCGAACGCCGAGAACAACGCCGAACTGTCGGCGGACAAGCTGTACGTGGCGGAGGCGGTGGTGGAGAACGGGCCGACGATTCCGCGGTTTTGGCCGCGGGCGCGCGGGTCCGCCGCTCCCATCCGCAAGAAGACCTGCCACATTCGCGTGGTGTTGACGGACGAGAAGCCGGCGAAAAAGCCGGCCGGAAAAGCGTAGAGAGCAAGGAGGCGCGTCTTGGGCC
>JAKLIL010000252.1 GCA_022709625.1 Verrucomicrobiota bacterium | reverse complement strand
AGCGGGACGCTTTCGAACGCCGCGCAGGTCGTCATGCACGTCGGCCACTCCAAACGCACCGCCGGCTCGTGGCAGGGCGTCACCAACCTCGCCATGGCCAAGAGCGGCTCCAGTTGGTCGGCCACCTACGCGGTCCCGGCCGCCGCTTCCTCCGTCGACGTCACCTTTTTCGACGGCGATTCGACCTGGGACGGCCGCGACTGGCAGTTTGCCGTGGCCGGCGCCGGCGGGCCCGAATTCACCATGGACGCGGCCCTCGACAGCGGCGCCTTTGAAATCGCCGAATACAACGGCATGAAGATCTGGGCCGCCATCCGCGGCACCAAGCTCTATGTCGCCACCTGGGGCACCGGCACCAACGGCGACATCCGCAACGACCATTTCATCTGCATCCACACCAATCTGGGCGACGCCACCGCGGCGCCGTGGGTCAAGCAAGGCTTTGTTTTCCTCCCGACCAACTTCCCGTATCTGGCCGCGGAGGGCGGCAACAACTGGAGCGGCTGGTTCAACGCGGTCGGTACCGTCTCCAACGCCAATGCCAACCTGAACGCCACCTACAACTATCTCGAAGGCGAAATGGACCTGGTGGACAACTTCGGCGCCGTGCCCTCCGCCCTCTACATGGTGGTCGGGGTTTACGGCAACAACGACGGCGATCCGCTCGTCGCCCAGGTGCCCGCCAAATGGGAAGACAACTCCAACCTCGAAGTCATGGAAATCCTGCGCGTGCCCGTCGCCTCGATCCGCGACGAAGACGCCGACGGCAACTTCGACGGCGGCAATCCGCTGATGTGGACCGTGGTCAACGCCAACACCAACGACGCCAACTACGGGTTGCGGCGCTTCTTCATCGACGAAGTCAAGGAGGACCAGGAGCAGCTCACCGCGATCGTCGAGCCCCGGGTCGGCGGCACCAACCAGATCACCGCCATCGAACTGTTCAGCAACCTGAACCGCCGCGACTACGCCAAGATTCCCGGCGACGAAAATCCCGACGCGATCACCGCGACGTCGATCGACACCTATTACCGCGGCTACCCCATGACCTCCCTCGGCGGCGACCGATACTCCGTGACCGTGGCGGTGAACCGCTGCGGCGCCTACCGCCTCAACGCCCGCTGGAAGATCAACGGCGGCGCCAACTGGCGCTACTTCACCGATGGCGGCCTGCGCCGCGACTGCGCGGTCGTCGTGTCGCCCAAGAAAGCCCTCGACACCGTCGTCTACGAATTGAATCCGCTCACCGGCGAGAGCACGAACGACACCTTCTTCGGGCGGTCCACCTTCCGCAACATGTATCTCGACGACGCCGGTCGGCCGAACGGCATCAGCACCAACAAGCTTCGGCAGCTCGGGGTGAACATGGTCTGGCTCCAGCCCATCCATCCCATCGGCACCATCGGCCGGGCCATCGACCCCTCCACCAGCCAGCCCTTCGACCCCGGCTCCCCCTACGCCGTGAAGGATTATTGGCAGGTCAACGCCGTGCTCGGCGATCCGTACGGCACGGACCAGGCCATGACGGAATTCACGAATTTCGTCGCCAACTACGACGCCAACGGGATCGGCGTCATGCTCGACGGCACATTCAACCATTCGGCCTGGGACTGCCAGATCGGCCAGATGGGCGTCGCTATGGGCCTCAAGAACGCCCAGGGCGTCACCGTCAATCCCTCCAACCTCATCTCCACCGTGCGGCCCGGCTGGTACTCCAAGCGCGGCAGCTACGGCGAACCCGCGACCTTCTTCGTGGATACCAACAACACCGACATCGCGATCGCGCCCGACCGCTGCGACTTCGGCAAATGGGCCGACGCGGCCGATTTCCTGTTCGGCCGGTACGATTGCCTCGTCGAGAAGGCCCCCGCGAATCCCAGTTGGGAGTGGAGCAGCTCGTGGTACTACCGGTTCTTGCGCGAAGACGACCGTTTCGCGGGTTTCAACACCGACGCGACCCGCGAATTGTGGGAGTACTTCGCGGCCTATCCCGTCTACTGGCTCGAAAAAACCGGCCATCCCAAGGGCACGCCCAAGAACCAGTCCTACAAGGGCATCGACGGCCTGCGCTGCGACTTCGCCCAGGGCCTCCCCAGCCTCTTCTGGGAATACGCCATCAACAAGACCCGCTCGGTGAAGTGGGACTTCCTCTTCATGGCCGAGTCGCTCGACGGCTACCGCACCGTGGGCGGTTCGTCCCGCCACGGCGTCGGCTACCGGTCCTCCCGCCACTTCGACATCCTCAACGAAAACATCCTCTACCTGTGGCGCGACGATTTCTTCGACTACCGCGTCTTCGCCGACCAGACCAACTCCAACCCCAACCGCACCACCGGCGCCATCTTCAACGCCTTCGACGTGCGCAAGAATGCCTTCGAAATGTCGCCCGTCCTGCTGAACCTCGTGTCGCACGACGAAATTTTTCCCACCGACGACCAGTGGTCCCTGGTCTACGCCTACGCCATCAACGCGGCCATGGACGGCGTGCCGATGGTGTTCTATAGCCAGGAAATGGGCGGACAAAACGACGCCGTCGAATACGGCGGCCGGACCGACTTCTCGATGGGCATCTCCGCCGCCAACAACTTCGCCCGCTACGAGACGAACTTCGGCAAGTCCATTCCGCACTTCAAGCGGTACAACCACATGACCAACATCTGGAACGCCGGCAGTTGGAAGGACGACATCCGCGCCGTCTACACCCGCCTGAACAAGGCCCGGGCCAACTCCCCCGCCCTCCGCTCCCAGCAGAACTACTTCCTCGCCGACAAGGCGACCTCCGGCTGGAACCCCGATATCTTCGCCGTGGCCAAGTTCCAGCAGCCGGGCGCACCGGTTTCTACCCAGGACGTCGTGGTCGCCTTCGTAAACAACAACTTCCGGGCCAACGACGGCCGGGCCGCCAGTTTTAAGCTCGACGCCGCCACCGGCTCGGGCGCCAACTGGTTCGGCATCCAGCCCACCCACCTCTACAACGCGGTGGATATTGCCTCGGCCGCCCCGACGAACCTGCTGTGGGGCGCGGGCATTGCCGGCAGCAACCTGTTGGCCAACGGCATCTACGTCGGTTTCCAGACCAACGCCACGTTCCAAGGCGGCCAGGCGCAGTTCATCCGGCTGCTCGACGTTACCGCCGGCATGACGCCCACCAGCGTCAACGACCTGTTTGCCAACGAGCACCGGGTGCCGGCACCCGTATTGACCGGCCTCTCTAATCGGACGGTCTCCGTCAGCAACGCGCTGGCGTTTGCGGTGACCTATACGAAGGACCCGGCCGACAGCGTGACGCTCACGTGCCAAAGCACGTTGGCCCCGAACCACTGGTCCTTCACCGCCCCCAACAACTTCTCGTTCACGCCGGCCGCCAACGAGACCGGCGTCCATACCTTCCTGTTCACCGCCACCGGCATCGACGGTTTCGACGAGCAGCTGATCACCATTACCGTCACCTCCCAGCAGCCGCCGACCCCCTACGAGGCTTGGGCCGCCGCGGTCGGCCTCGATCCCGCCGGCCCCAATGGCGCCCCCACCGC
>JAKLIL010000251.1 GCA_022709625.1 Verrucomicrobiota bacterium | reverse complement strand
CGTCGTCGTCGACCGTCGTGAGCCCCTGATGGACGAGCAAAATCATGATCTGGGGCTTTTCCCGGCGCACCTGGGACAACGTGGCTTCCAACGCGCGGCGGGAATCCACGATGCGCAGGCCGCTGGCTTCGACGTCGCGAAACCAGTTCGGAATGTTCGGCGTGGTGAGACCGACAATTGCGACTTTAATCCCGTCGACTTCCTTGACGACGTAGGGCCGTACCTTGTGGAAGATGGCCGGCGCCCGTTCGCCGGGCAGCAGGTTCGCCGCCAAGGGCGCGGCCTGCATCTGGCCCAAGAATTCTCCGAGGGCCGCGAGTCCCCAATCGAACTCGTGGTTGCCGAGGGTGAACGCGTCGTAGCCCAAGGCATTCATGGCCTTCGCCATGACGCCGCCGCCGGTCAGGTGGCTTTCAGCCGTGCCCTGGAAGATATCCCCGCCATCGAGCAGCAGCACATGGGGACTTTCTGCGCGCACGCGCCGGATCAGGCGGGCGCATTTCAGCAGCGATCCGTCGTTGTGCTCCGCGTAGACGCCGGGCGTGTCGCGAATCGAACCGTGCAGGTCGGTGGTGTTGAGCACGGTGAGGACGACCTGGCGGGCATCGCCGGTGGCCGCCACCAGCGCCGCGATTCCAAAAACGACAAGCCGGCGGCCGACCGTCCGCCGGCGCGGAACCGGAATTCGCGTCCCGCCCATCAGCCTGCGGCATCCAGGGGCTTGTCCGGGGCCTTGGCCGCCTCCCCCTCCACGGCGTCCAATGCGGTTTGATGGCCGCGGACGACGTCTTCGGTGACCACGCAGCGACCGCCCGTGTTGCGCCGGGGAGCTTCGTACATCACGTCCAGCATCAGGTTTTCGAGCAGCGCCCGCAGGCCGCGGGCGCCCGTCTGGCGCCGGACGGCTTCGCGGGCCAGTTCGCGCAGCGCGCCGGGGGTGAATTCCAGCGCAACGCCCTCCATCTTCAGCAACTTCTGGTATTGGCGGATCATCGCGTTCTTCGGCTCCGTCAGGATGCGCACCAAATCGCTTTCCGACAACCCTTCGAGAACCGCGACCACGGGCAGGCGGCCGACGAATTCGGGAATCAGCCCGAACTTGATGAGGTCTTCGGGCTCCACCGCCGGCATGGCGGGATGGGCTTTGCGGATGCGGCGCTGCTCGGTTTCGCTTTCAAACCCGATCGCGCCTTTGCCGACGCGCCGCTTGACGATGTCGTCCAGCCCGACAAACGCCCCGCCGCAGATGAAAAGAATATTCTCGGTGTTGATCTGGATCATTTCCTGCTGGGGATGCTTGCGCCCGCCCTGCGGCGGCACGCTGGCGACGGTGCCTTCCAGAATCTTCAGGAGGCCCTGCTGCACGCCCTCGCCGGACACGTCGCGGGTGATGGACACGTTTTCCATCCGGCGCGCGATCTTGTCGATTTCATCGATATAGACGATGCCCAGTTCGGCGCGGGGCACGTTGGCGTCGGCCGCGCGGATCAGGCGCAGCAGCACGTTCTCGACGTCTTCGCCCACGTAGCCGGCCTCGGTGATGGTCGTCGCGTCGGAAATGCTGAAGGGCACGTCGAGGATGCGCGCCAGGGTCCGGGCCAGCAGGGTCTTGCCGCTGCCGGTCGGGCCAAGCATCAGGATGTTGCTCTTGTCGATTTCGACGCCGTCGTCGGCCTTGCGCCCCGCCAGCCGCGTCTGGACGCGCTTGTAGTGGTTGTGGACGGCGACGGCGAGGACCTTCTTCACGCGGTCCTGGCCAACGACGTATTCGTCGAGCCGCGCCTTGATCTCGTGCGGTTTGGGCACCTTCAACCGACTGGCCAGGGAGAGGGTCGCCGCGCCCGGACGGGCCGCCGCGCGCGCCATCACGGTGTTGCAAACCTGCACGCACTCGTCGCAGATGTTCAGGCCGTCCGGCCCCGCGATGAGGGTCTTGACGGCTCCGCGCGGCCGGCCGCAGAACGAGCAAAAAGCCTCGGGCGACGCTGTTTTCCTGCCGGCCATGGCGTCAGGCCTTTGCGGGAGCGGCGCCGAGCACGTCGTCCACGAGGCCGTACTGCGCGGCTTCCTGGGCGGACATGAAGAAATCGCGGTCGGTATCCTTGGCGATCTCCTTGATCGATTTGCCGGTGTGCTTGGCCAGGATGCCGTTGAGATAGTCCTTCAGGCGCAGGATTTCCTGGGCCTGGATGTGGATATCGCTCGCGGCGCCCTGCGCGCCGCCCCACGGCTGGTGGATCATGATGCGGGCGCCCGGCAGCGCGTGGCGTTTGCCCTTGGTGCCGGCCGTCAGCAGGACCGCCCCCATGCTGGCCGCCTGGCCGACGCAATAGGTCACCACGTCGCACTTGAGGAACTGCATGGTGTCGTAGATCGCCAAGCCGGCCGTGACCGACCCGCCGGCGGAATTGACGTAGACGCTGACGTCCTTGGTGGCGTCCTCGCTCTGCAGGAACAACAGCTGGGCCACCACGAGGTTGGCCAAATCGTCGGTGATGTCGGCACCGATGAACACGATCCGCTCCTTCAGCAGGCGCGAATAGATGTCGTAGGATCGCTCGCCGCGGCCGGTCTGCTCCACCACGATCGGAATCAGATAGGATTTTTCCTTGCTCATGCCTGCGGTTCCTCCTGGGGCGTTGCGGCGGCCCCGGCGCCGGTCAACTTCGCATGTGCCATCAGGGCGTCGATGGTTTTCGTCGTCAATAAATCTTCGCGCAGGTTCTTGCGGACCTCGGACTCCTTCAACTTGGCCTGCTGCAGCCATTCCTTGGGCGAACGGAAACCGGCGCGCACGGCGTGGGCGTCGAGCAGGGTCTGGACTTCGGCGTCGGCCACCGCGATCTGTTCCTCGCGGGCGATGCGCTTCAAAAGATACCGCAGTTTGAGACGTTCCTTGGCGGCCGCCCGCGCCGATGCGGAGATCTTGCCGAGGTTGTCGCGGATTTGCTGTTCGGGCACCCCCCGGCGGGAGTTTTCCTGGACCATTTCGTAGACGATGCGGTGCGATTCGTCGTGGGCCTGGGACTCCGGCACGTCGAGCGTCGTCTGCTTCATCAGGGCGTCGAGAACGTGGTTGCGGCGGCGCGTCCGTTCGTGGCGTTCGGCTTCGCGTTCGAGCATGCCGCGGAAACTCGCGCGCAATTCCGCCTCGTCCTTCACGCCGACCGACTTGAAAAACTCCGCGTCGAGCGGCGCCGGCGCGCGGGCGCGGATCTTCTTGACCGTGGTCCGGAACACGGCCGTTTTGCCGCGCAGTTCCGCGATGGGGGCCTCCGCCGGAAATACCACCGAGACGTCCTTTGCGTCGCCGACCTTGAGGCCGACCAATTGAGGTCCGAAGCCGGGCAGAAAGGAATATTCCTCGTTGGCGATTACCCAATAATCCGCGGCGGCGGCCAATTCCTTGGCCTTTTCCGACACTTCCGCCAGCGGCCGGCCGTCCAAGGTCGCCGCGTAGTCCACCGCCACCATGTCGTTGGACTGCACGGGCCGGTCTTCCGCAAGGTCCTCGTACTTGCCGGCGCTCTCCC
>JAKLIL010000250.1 GCA_022709625.1 Verrucomicrobiota bacterium | reverse complement strand
CCCCTGGATGAAGTCCGCCGAAATCACCGATGCGCTCATCCAGGCCGTCCTGTCCGGCACGTACCGCTTCATCCGGGTCAACTATCCCAACGGCGACATGGTCGGCCACACCGGCATCTTCCCCGCCGTGAAAATCGCCGTCGAAGCCGTCGATCTCGCCCTCGGTCGCCTGCTGCCGGCCATCCGGAAGGCCGGCGGCATCCTCGTCGTCAGCGCCGACCACGGCAACTCCGACGACATGTACGAGCACGCCAAGGACGGCAAGGTCCTGCTGGACAAAACCACCGGCCGCCCCAAGGCCCGCACCGCCCACTCCCTTAATCCCGTCCCCGCCGTTGTCTACGACCCCGCCAATGTCGCCAAGGCCAAGTTGGCGGACAAGACCGGCCTCGGCATCTCCTCCCTCGCCGCCACCTGCCTCAACCTCCTCGGCTATCAAGCCCCTGAAGGCTACGATCCTTCCCTCGTGGAAATCGGCGGCTGACGGTTTTCCATGGCGTGGAAAAATCGGCCCTGTTTTTCCACACTGTGGAAAAAAGTTTTCCACGTCGTGGAAAACTTTCCTGCCCAATCCTTCATTCTTCATTCTTCATCCTTAATTGTCTGGAAGGGCCTATGCCCTTCCTGACCGACACTCCCGCCGGCGCGGTCCTCTCTCTCCGCATCGTTCCGCGCGCCTCTAAAAACATCATTCAAGGCGAACACGGCGACGCCCTCAAAATCCGCCTCTGCGCCCCGCCCGTCGACGGCGCTGCCAATGCGGCGTTGATTGAATTCCTGGCCGAAACCTGCGATCTCCCCCGCGCCCGCATCCAACTCCTCTCCGGGCAGACTTCCCGCATCAAGCGCGTCCTGCTTTCCGGCTGTTCTTCTGCTTCCGTCCGTTCCATTCTGAATTCCGGATCCTGAATTCCGAATACATCTTCATGAAGCATTTGGCCGAATACTCCGATCCCGCGGCCATCCGCGCCCTCGCGGCGGAAATTGCGCGCGTTTCCAAACGCCCGGCACGCATCATGGAGGTCTGCGGCGGCCAAACCCACGCCATCCTGCGCCACGGCCTCGACACGCTCCTGCCGCCGCACGTTCGGTTTCTCCACGGTCCCGGTTGCCCCGTTTGCGTCACCCCCGCCACCTACCTCAACCACGCCATCGCCATCGCGCGCCGGCCCGATGCCATCGTCACCACCTTTGGCGATCTCCTGCGCGTGCCGTCCGAATCGTCCGGCGATCTCTTCGCCGCCAAGGCCCGCGGCGGCGACGTGCGCATGGTGACCTCGCCCCTGCAGGCGCTTGCCTTTGCCCGCGAAAACCCAGCCAAGCATGTTGTCCATCTCGCCATCGGCTTCGAGACCACGGCCCCCGCCAACGCCATGCTGGCCTTGCTGGCCAAGGAACGGGGACTGACCAACGTCAGCCTGTTGGTATCGCAATTCCTGGTACCGCCCATTCTGCGCGCCATCTGCGCCGAGCCCGCGACCGCGCCCGACGCCTTTCTCGCCGCCGGCCATGTCTGCGCGGTCGCAGGCGCCACGCCGTACGCCGCGCTGGCCCGGGAACTCGGCCGCCCCATCGCCATCGCCGGCTTCGAACCCGCCGACATCCTGCTCGGCGTCCTCGAGGTCCTGAAGTTGTTCGAAGCCGGCCGCGCTGAAATGGCCAACGCCTACCCGCGCGTCGTCCATCCGCACGGCAATCCCGCAGCCCAACATACCATCGCGGCCGTCTTTGAAGTTGCCGATCGGGAGTGGCGCGGTCTTGGTGTCGTGCCCCAAAGCGGCCTGGTCCTGCGTCCCGAGTTCGCCGCCCAGGACGCCGCCCTGCGATTTCCGCAAAAGTATAGTAGTTGCAACTACTATACTTTTTCCGCCTGCCCGGCCGCCGCCGTCCTGCTGGGCAAACTCCGCCCGCCGGACTGCCCCCATTTCGGGACGGCGTGCACGCCCGACCACCCGCTCGGCGCACCCATGGTCTCGCCCGAAGGCCCTTGCGCGGCGTTCTATCTGCATCGGCCAACGCCAACCCCATGAAAATCGGCCGCCTCATCCTGCTATTGTCGGTCCATCTAGCCGGGCTTGCCATTGCGGCGCGAGCTGCTTCCGAAGAGAGCCAAATCTATTTCTCCCCCTATCCGGCGCAGCCCGAACAGGTGCGCACGGGCCGCGATCTCGTCCAGTGGCGGCTCGGCGGCCAGTTGTTCGACGAAGGGCCATGTCTCGAAGGCGTCCCGTTCCCCGTGCTAGTAGGCACGCCGGCGCAGGTTCAAGCCCTCCGGCAGACGCTGGCCATCAAAGTTCGCACCTTGGGCCCGGTCCGGGGCTACGAAGCGCTGGTTCCCTCGGCCTGTGCGCCGACGCCGTCGGCCTCGCCGCAGGCGCCGATCAACATTACCAACGGCTATCACGACGAGGAGGCGGTGGCCGCCCTCCTGGCCCAATTCGAAACCAACTTCCCGGCCTTGGCCCGGCGGATCCAGATCGGCGCCACACACGGAAAACGGCCCATCTGGGCGCTGAAGATTTCCGACCAGGTCGCCAGCGAGGAACCCGAGCCGCGGGTCGTCATCGACGCCAACATCCACGCCCGCGAATACGCCACGCCCGAAGTGGCACTCGACCTCGTCTGGCAGCTCCTCTACGGCTACACCAACAATCCCATGTTCGCCGCGTGGGTCGATGGCCTGGAAATCTATGTTGTGCCCTGCCTCAATCCCGACGGCCGCTACCTGTGCGACATGGTGAACAGCAATTGGCGCAAAAACGGCCGCGACAACAACCGCAACGGCACGCTGACCTATCCGACCGACGGAGTCGACCTCAACCGCAACTCGGCCTTCCATTGGGGCAGCGACGACGAAGGCTCCAGCCCGTATTCTTCCGACGAAACCTACCGCGGCCCAAGTCCCGCTTCCGAACCCGAAATCCAAGCCTACGACGCCTTGCTGCAGCGCCTGCGGCCCGCCTTCACGCTCAGCATCCACAGCTATTGGGGCCTGTATTACGGTCCCTACGGCGACTTCACCATCGCCATGCCGGCCCCGGACCCGTTCCGGAACCTCGGCGATTTCATGGCGGCGGTTTGCACCAACGAAGACCAATCCACCTATGCCTTCGTCAGCGGCCCGGAATTCGAATACACGGTCAACGGCGACCGCACCGATGCAAACTACGGGCTCTACGGAATCCAAGCCTACGGCGTCGAAATCGGCGTGACGGGATTCCAACCCACCTACGCCACGACCCGCGACCTGATTGTCCCGGGCATGCGCCTGGGCTGGCAGCGCTTCCTCGCCGCCGCCTACACCAATTGGCCCAAGTTGCGCGGCCGATCCATCGACGCCGCCACCGGCCAGTCGGCGCCGCTTCGTCTCCATTCGCTGCATTTCAGTTCCCGCCCCAACGACGAGCATTGGGTCTCCCGTTCCGACGGCTTTTTCGAGTGTCCGCTGCCGACCGCCGGCACGTATCGCGTCGTCTGCACGCCCCTTGGCCAGGAATCGCTGGTCGTCACGCAGACCTTCGACGTCGGCGCCACTACCGCTACGCCCACCAACCTCGTCTTTCCCGTGG
>JAKLIL010000025.1 GCA_022709625.1 Verrucomicrobiota bacterium | reverse complement strand
GGACGCGGCGGCGTTGATCAGGACGACGTCGCGCTTGGGCCCCTGGATCTTGCCGGCGAGGATGCCGCGGGTGATCTGGGCGTTGTCGGCGGGGGCGCCGCCGTCGAGTTCTTCGTTGGCGCAATAGTTCTCGAAATAGGCGGCGGGATCGATGTCGTAGGTCTTGATGCGGCCGTCCTTCAGTTCGGAACACCGCGTGGTGGTAGTGAGGGTGATTTCGTCCATGCCGTCGTGGCCGTGAACGACCAGCACGCGGCGGGAGCCGAGCTTTTTGAGCACCTCGGCGAAGGTTTCGGTCAGTTCCGGGGCGAAGACGCCGAGGAGCTGGCAGGGGGCGCCGGCGGGATTGGTGAGGGGGCCGAGCAGGTTGAACAACGTGCGCACGCCCATCTGCTTGCGGACGGGGCCCGCGAAGCGCATGGCTTTGTGGAAGGACGGCGCGAACAGGAAGGCGATGCCGATTTCGTTGAGCGCCTGCTCCATGAGTTCGGGCAAGACGGCGAGGTTGAAGCCAAGGCATTCGAGGCAGTCCGCGCTGCCGCTCTTGCCGGAGCTGGCGCGGTTGCCGTGCTTGGCGACGACGGCTCCCGCGCCGGCGGCGACGAACGCGACGGTGGTGGACACGTTGAAGGACATGCCGCCGTCGCCGCCGGTCCCGACGGTATCGAGCGTGTCGGGTGCCAGCGACTGCAGGCGGGTGGCGGCCGCGCGCATGGCGCGGGCGGCGCCGGCGATTTCGTCGATGGTTTCGCCCTTGGCGGACAGGGTGCCGAGGAAGGCGCCGATCTGGCCTTCGGTGAATTCGCCGGAAAGCATGCCGTGGATGGCGTCGAAAGCCTCGTCTTCGGTGAGATCCTTGCGGGCAACGAGTTTCTTGAGGAGAAAAGAGAAGGGAACGTTCATGGCGAGCCTCGATAGGGTTCAGGGTTCGGGGTTCAGGATCGGCGGGCCTGGAGGTTGGGTTTTCATTTCTCTGAACCCTGAACCCTGATTTCTGAACCCTCTGCGGCAGGCAGGGAATTCTTGAGGAAATTCCGCAAGATCCGCTTGCCGACGGGGGTCATGATGGATTCGGGGTGGAACTGGATGCCTTCGACGGCGAATTGCTTGTGGCGGATGCCCATGATTTCGCCGTCGTCGACGGCGTTGGCGGAGACTTCGAGGCAGTTGGGGAGGGATTCCGACGCGAGGGCCAGCGAGTGGTAGCGCATGGCCTTGAAGGGGCGGCTGTCGAGGCCCTTGAAGATGCCTTGGCCGTCGCAGGCGACGTCGGACACCTTGCCGTGCATGAGTTTCTGGGCGTGGACGACCTGTCCGCCGAAGACGAGGCCGATGGCCTGGTGGCCAAGACAGACTCCCAGAATGGGGATCTTGCCGGCACAGGCGCGGATGACGTCGCAGGAGACGCCGGCGTCCTCGGGACGGCCCGGGCCGGGGGAGATCACGATGGCGGCGGGCGCGAGTTTGTCGATCTCGGCGACGGTGATCGCGTCGTTGCGGAAGACCTGCACCTCCGCGGCCATTTCGCGCAGGTACTGCACGAGGTTGTAGGTGAAGGAGTCGTAGTTGTCGATCATGAGGATCATGGGCGGGGTGCGGGTTGGGGGTTAAGGGGATTGCGATGAAGATTGCGATTATGATTAAGATGCGGATTAAGATTAAGGTTTGGGGTTACGATTGGGATTCGGCCTGCTGGGCACTTTGGAGGAGGGCGAGGGCGCGGGACATGGCGGCGGCTTTGTTCTGGGTTTCCTTGAGTTCGGTGTCGGGATCGGAATCGGCGACGATGCCGGCGCCGGCGCGGATGGTCAGGCGGCCGTGCTCGGCGACGGCGGTGCGGATGCAGATGCAGAAGTCCATGTTGCCGTCGAAGGACACGTAGCCGACGGCGCCGCCGTAGGGGCCGCGCGGAGTCGGTTCGAGGTCGGCGATGATTTCCATGGCGCGGATCTTGGGCGCCCCGGAAAGGGTGCCCGCCGGAAACGAGGACGCGAACAGGTCGAACGCGTCATGGCCGGGTTCGAGGTCGGCGACGATGTTGGAGACCAGATGCATGACGTGCGAATAGCGCTCGACGATCATGAGGTCGGTGACCTGCACGGTGCCGGGCAGGGCGACGCGGCCGAGTTCGTTGCGGCCGAGATCCACGAGCATGAGATGCTCGGCGCGTTCCTTTTCGTCCTGGAGCAGGCTGTCGGCGAGTTTGCGGTCTTCCTGCTCGGTGGCGCCGCGGGGACGGGTGCCGGCGATGGGCCGGAGGGTGGCGGTGCGGTGGTCGAGGCGGATCATGGTTTCGGGCGAGGAGCCGATCAGCGTGCAGTTTTGCCCCTTGAGGAAGAACAGGTACGGCGACGGATTCACGTGGCGCTGGGCGCGGTAGAGGCTGACGAGGTCGTCGGGCGCCGGACCGACGAAACTCTGCGAGACCACGCATTGGATGACGTCGCCTTCGTAGACGCGCTCCTTGACCTTGGCGACCATGCCCCTGAAATGCTCCGGCGGGTGGACGGCCTGCGGGAGGCGGATGGGCGTCTTGCCGGTGGGGGAGCCGGCGGGAACAGGCTGGGCCAGGACGGCGAGCAGTTCCTGCACCCGGGCGGTGGCGGCGTCGAACAGCGCGTCGGGTTCGCCGTCTGCCTTGAACGCGAGGGCGACGGCGGTGAGCGTGTGGTTGACGTTGTCGAAGATGAGCAGCGTGTCGGGAATGACGAATTCGGCCAGCGCCTGTTCGGGCGGCAGCTTGTTCGGGACGCGCGGCTCGAAGAAATGGATCGTTTCGTAGGCGAAATAACCGACGAGGCCGCCGCAAAAGCGGGGCGGGCCGGGCAGGTGCGCCAGCGCGTAGGGCTTCATTAGGTCGCGCAGGACGGCGAGGGGGGCGCCGTGGTGCGGGATGCGTCTTTCGTCGATGCCTTGGCGGACGACGACGTCGTGGCGGTAGACGGCGACGGTGGCGCGGGCGGTGACGCCCATGAAGGAATAGCGGCCCCAGCGCTCGCCGCCTTCCGCGCTTTCCAGCAGGAACAGGTGGGGATGGCGGGGCGCGAAACGGGCCAGCACGGACACGGGCGTCTCGGTGTCGGCCAGGATGCGCGCCCCGACGGGCACGACGGTGGCGGAGCCCAGCAGGGCGCGGAATTCCGCGCGGGCGGGAAAGGTCTCGAGCAACATGGTATGGCCTGGGTGCATGGTTCTTCTGCGGCGCTGTTTCTGCATATAGAAACAGGTCGCGCGGCGTTTGTCAACCCCCAAAAACGCGAAAACGCGAAAAAAAAACGTTCCGGGCGCAACCGGCGGCGGGTTTGCGGCGCCGCGCGCGCGCCGGACGGGGCCGAACCGGGATGGGTTGCGTGGCTCCCGCAGGGCGTGGCTCCCGCATTGACTTTGGGCTTCGTTGCGGGTAGTTTTGCGCGCTTTAGGAAGGATTCCAGCTACTCTACATGAAGCCTGATTCAGTCGGTTTGGAAACGATGCGCCACAGCGCGGCGCACGTGATGGCGGCCGCCGTCCGCCGCCTTTGGCCCGACGCTTTGTTCGACATCGGCCCCGATACGGAGGACGGTTTCTACTACGATTTCGACCTGAAACACCGGCTGACGGCCGAGGATTTCCCCGCCATTGAGGCCGAAATGGCCAAGATCGTGGCCGAAAACCACCCCTTCGTGCGCGAGGAGAAGACCCGCGCCGAAGTCATGGACCTGATGCAGCGGCGCGGCCAGACCTACAAGCTGGAGCGGCTGGCGGACATTCCCGAGGGCGAGACGATCAGCCTCTACCACAGCGGCGACTTCACGGACCTGTGCCGCGGGCCGCACGTGGAAAATACGGGCGACATCAAGGCCTTCAAGCTGCTTTCCGTGGCCGGCGCGTATTTCCGCGGCGACGAGAAGAACCCGATGATGCAGCGCCTCTACGGCACCGCGTTCCTCTCGCAGGCGGAGCTCGACGCGCATCTGAAGATGCTGGAGGAAGCCAAGCTGCGCGACCACCGCACCCTGGGACGCGATCTCGACCTGTTCAGCATCCAGGAGAGCGTGGGCCCCGGGCTGGTGCATTGGCACCCGAAGGGCGCCCGCATCCGCGCGACGATCGAGGAATTCTGGCGGCGCGAGCACTACCGCGCCGGCTACGAGATGCTCTACACGCCGCATATCGGACGCGCCGGCCTGTGGGAGACGTCCGGCCACCTGGGGTTCTACAGCGACAGCATGTACGCCCCGATGGAGGTGGACGAGCAGCGCTACTACATCAAGCCGATGAATTGCCCGTTCCACATCCAGATCTACAAGAGCCACAAGCGGTCGTACCGCGAACTGCCGCTGCGCTGGGCGGAACTGGGCACGGTCTACCGCTACGAGCGCGCGGGCGTGCTGCATGGCCTGATGCGCGTACGCGGCTTCACCCAGGACGACGCCCATATCTATTGCACCGAGGACCAGGTCGAGAGCGAAGTGCGCGAATGCGTCCGCTTCGCCATCGCCATGTGGCGGGCCTTCGGCTTTACGGACATCACCGCGTACCTGGCGACGCGCCCGGAGAAGGCCGTGGGCGAACCCGCGCGCTGGGAACTGGCGCAGCGCTCGCTCCGGGCGGCGCTTGAGGCCGAGAACATCCGCTTCGAACTGGACGAGGGCGGCGGTGCCTTCTACGGCCCCAAGATCGACCTCAAGACGCGCGACGCCATCGGTCGCCAATGGCAGATGAGCACCGTCCAGTTCGATTTCAACGAGCCCGAGCGCTTCGACATGGCCTACGTCGGCGCGGACGGCCACGAGCACCGGCCCTACATGGTGCATCGCGCGTTGCTCGGCAGCCTCGAGCGCTTCTTCGGCATTTTGATCGAGCACTATGCGGGCGCGTTTCCGCTGTGGCTGGCGCCCGTGCAGGCCGTCTTGATCCCCGTCACGGACAAGCAGGCCGCCGCCGCGCAGGCGGTCGCCGCCAAGCTCCGCGAAAAGGATTTCCGCGTCGCCGTGGACGAGCGCGCCGAAAAGATGGGCGCCAAGATCCGCGACGCGCAGATGCAGAAGATCCCCTACATGCTCGTGTTGGGCGGACGGGAGATCGAAAACGGAACGGTTTCGGTTCGCGGCCGGGTGGCCGGGGACCTGGGCGCCATGCCGCTGGACGCGTTCATCGCCAAGATGGACGCCGAACGGCGCGTGGCGCTGAAGTGAACAACGCCCAGCGGAGCGGCGCCGAGCTCCCAACCCAAAGGAAAGAATGGCCTTACCGACTAATCCCCGAGATCCGCGCGGCGGTTTTCCCACGCGCATCAACCAGCGCATTCGTGTCCCCGAAGTTTTCCTGATCGGGGCCGCCGGCGAACAATTCGGCGTCGTGGACACCCGCGATGCGCAGGACCGGGCCCGCGCGGCGGGACTCGATCTGGTGGAGATCTCGCCGACGGCGCGGCCGCCGGTCTGCCGGATCATGGATTACGGCAAGTACCTCTACGACAAGAGCAAGAAGGACAAGCTGAACCGCCGGCACGCATCCGCCACCCGGGTCAAGGAAATCCAGCTGCATCCTAGCGTGGGCGACAACGACTACCAGGTGAAGATGCGCCACATGCGGACCTTTCTCGAGGAAGGCCACCGCGTGAAGGTCTCGCTGTTCTTCCGCGGCCGCGAAAACGCGCACAAGGAACTGGGGTTCGAACTGATGAACCGCGTGCTGGCGGACATCCGCGACGTGGGCGTCGTGGAGCAGGCCCCCAAGTTGCTGGGCAAAAACATTCTGATGGTGCTGATGCCCAATCCCAAGACGCGGCACCAGCTCGCCAAGGCCGCCCAACCGGCGGCCGCGCCGGCCGGCTGACCGGCCGGGCGAGAATTTGACTGGACGGGGACGGGCGAATCCCGTACAAGTCGCCGTCTGTTTTGGATCGATAGAGGCGACGGGGCCGGGCGCGAGTCCGGTCCCGGACGCGGGAAGAGCGAAACCACGGTTGCAACCATGAAAAAGAAAACGCGCAAATCGGTCGCCAAGCGCTTCAAGAAGACGGCGACGGGCAAGATCCTGCACAAGAAGCCGGGCCGGCGCCATTTGGCCGCCAGCAAGACCCGCAAGCAAAAGCGGCGGCTGCGCCAAAACGTGCAGGCCGGCGGCAAGATGGCCAAGGCCCTCGCGATCGAGTTGGGCGTGTAGCCCCGCGGAATACAGGAGAATCCCATGCCCAGAACCACCAATGCGCCTGCCAGCCGCAAGCGCCGCAAACGCCGCCTGGAACTCGCCAAGGGTTTCTACGGAGCCCGCAGCAAGCAGTTCCGCCTCGCCACCGAAGCCGTGGACCGCGCCATGCGGCTCAGCTATGTCCACCGCAAGGACAAAAAACGCGATTTCCGCGGCCTGTGGATCACGCGCCTTGCCGCGGCCTGCCGGCTCAACGACGTCAGCTACAGCCGGTTCATCGAAGGCCTGCGCAAGGCCAAGATCGAACTGAACCGCAAGATGCTTTCCGAAATCGCGATCCACGATCCCGAAGGCTTTGCCGCCATCGCCGCGATCGCCAAAAGCAAGGCCACGTTGCCCGCCAAGAAGAAGTAATTCAGGCGCCGGCAATGCCGAGACGCGCGGGATCACCCTCCCGCGCGTTTTTTTTCGCCAGCCAATCCGGGAAAAGAACGCGATCCATTGGGTCTTGCCCATGTGAATTGCAAAACCAAAGTCATGTCGAGTGGAGGCGCGCAGCGCCGGAATCGAAACATCTCGGCCGGTGGTCAAGGGCTGGCCTGTGGGGCCAAGCCGAGATCCCTCGACCCGCCTTCGCACCAGGCTCCGGCGAGGCAGGCCAAGCTCGGGATGACCGCCATGGGAAGGAAAGTCTCGTCCCTCATGAAACCCAAGGCGGCTGGGATCGATGGACCGCCAGACCGAGCTTGGCCGTCGCGCCGTGGCCGCGCGCGCACGTCCCTCAACGATCGACCTGCGCGAGGGCAAAAAGCACCGCGGACAGGCGATTGAGATAGGCCAGCGCAACGGAGGAAACCCGATCCGGATAACCGTCCTGCGTCCGGACGGCTTCGCGCTCGGCGCGCCGACACATAACGCGGGCCCAATGGGCGCGGGCTTCCCGTTCATTGGCGCCCGGCCGAACGTAATCCGCGGCCGGAGGCCGCTGCGCGTTGCGCCGCGCGATTTCGCCGTCGAGCCTGGCCAGCGCCGCCGGCGCAAGCTGCGGCTGGCCCGTGGCCAGTTCGCCGCCGATCCGCAGCAGGTCCGTTTGGATGGTTTCGAGGAGGGCGGATTCCGCGGAACCGGCGATTGCCGCGCGGAGGAGGCCAAGGGCGGCGTTCAGTTCGTCCAAGGTCCCCAATGCGCCGATCAGAACATCCGATTTCTTGACGCGCAGGCCGCCGGGCAAGGTGGTGAAGCCAGCGTCGCTCATGTCCTCGAAAATCGCAGAAACCGCCGGCTCGGCGCAAGCCTTGAAGATTTGCGGTCTGACTTTTTCCGTCGCGGAGTGCTAGGATGGCGGCGCCAATGACAGCGCAGTCCATGAATCCGGACGTCCAGTCCGGCCCGTCCCGCGCGCGGCCCGGCGGAGATGCGCTTTGCCCGCTTTGCGGCGCGTCGGGGCCGTTCGAGCAAGTGGTCGACGTGCGCCGGCGCGGGCACCGCGTTTGCGGCACCTGTTG
Source organism: Verrucomicrobiota bacterium (assembly GCA_022709625.1). Taxonomy (GTDB): domain Bacteria; phylum Verrucomicrobiota; class Kiritimatiellia; order CAIQIC01; family Lenti-01; genus Lenti-01. Next base: position 4,119 of record JAKLIL010000025.1, on the reverse strand, counting down.
GTTGATCTTCGTGGAGGAAGCCCATTTGCCCGCGCCGGCGGCGGAACGCGAACGCTATGCCCGGCATCGAAACGGGCCGGAGGATGCGGGCTACGTGGCGTTTCTGCGGCAGGCCGTCGGGCCCGCCCGTCGGTTCTTGCAGCCGGGCCTGCGGGGGCTCGATTACGGTTGCGGACCCGCGCCCACCTTGTGCCGGCTTTTGGCGGCGGAAGGCTGGGCGTGCGCAAACTACGATCCTTTCTTTTTTCCGGAGTGGCCGGCGGAGGCGTTCGACTTCCTGTTCGCCACCGAGGTGGTCGAGCACTTTTTCCGGCCCGCCGCCGAGTGGCCACGCATGTTGTCCCTCTTGAAACCCGGCGGCGTCCTGACGGTCATGACCGCCCCGTGGGAGAATCTGGAATCGTTCCGCAACTGGGGCTATGCCAGCGACGAAACGCACGTCGTTTTCTACCACCGGCGGACCTGGGATTGGATTTCCGCGGCCTGCGGATTGGTCCCGCTGGACCGGAGCAATCCCCGCGTCGGCGTGTGGCGAAAGGGATTGAACCCGTGAGGCGGGCCGGCGCATAATCGCAAGCAATTGCGCAAAGGAGGACGACCATGGCCGAAAACCGGACAGACATCGCGGCGCGGCTGAAAGAGCTGCGGGAAATCGAAGGCAAATCCGCGGTGGAACTCGCCAAGGCGCTGCGGGTATCCTTGGCCGAATACCAGGCCTACGAAGCGGGCGAGGCGGACATTCCCGCCAGCGCGCTGCACGACGCGGCCCATCTGCTGAAGGCCGACCTGACCGAATTGCTGACGGGCGAGGCGCCGCGCATGAAGGTGTTCACCGTGACCCGGCGCGGCGGCGGCGTGAAGGTCGAACGCCGCAAGGACTACCAATACCGGAACCTGGCGGCCAATTTCGCCGGCCGCAAGGTGGACGTGTTCGAAGTGACGGTGCCCCCCGCGGCGGGGGCGTCCGGCGCGCACGCCAATTCGCACCCCGGGCAGGAATTCGACTACATGCTGGAAGGACGCATGCTCGTGAGGATTCACGGCAACGAGCTGACGCTGGAAGCGGGGGACTGCGTCTATTTCGATTCCAACCACGGCCACGCCATGGAAGCGCTCGACGGCAAACCCGCGCGCTTTCTGGCTATGATCGTCTGAACGCCGGAGAACGCCCATGTCGCTGCTTAACCAATTCGTCAACCGGACGGAATTCGCGTCCTACGAGGATTTCCGCGATCGTCTGGACATCCGCGTGCCGGAGAACTTCAATTTCGCCTACGACGTCGTGGACGCCTATGCGGCAACCGAGCCCGGACGGCAGGCCATCGTGTGGTGCAACGACGAGGGGACCGAGCGGATCGAAACCTTCGCCGACCTGAAGGCCGGCAGCGACCGCGCGGCCCAGATGTTCCAAAAACACGGCATTCGCAAGGGCGATGCGGTGCTGCTGATCCTGAAATGTCGGCTCGAATTCTGGCATTGCCTGCTGGGCCTGCACAAGCTCGGTGCCGTCGCCGTGCCGGCGACGCACATGCTGACGGAACACGATTTGGCCTATCGTTTCGAACGGGCGGACATCCGGCTGGTGGTGGCCGTTCCGGATGTCCCGCTGGAGAACGCGATCGAACGCGCCGCGGCCAAGACGCTGGGGCCGCCCATTCTGAAGATGCGCCTCCGGGGCGCCAAAGCGGGGTGGCTCGACTACACGGCGGAAATGGCCGCAACGGATGGCCGCTGGACGCGGCCGACGGGCGCGGCCGCCACCCGGATCCACGATGCCATGTTGATCTACTTTTCGTCGGGCACGACCGGCCAGCCCAAGATGGTCGCGCACGATTTCACCTATCCGCTGGGCCATATCGTGACGGCCAAGTTCTGGCAGAACGTGGGCGACGGCGGGCTGCACTACACCGTGGCCGACACGGGCTGGGCCAAGTCCGCCTGGGGCAAAATCTACGGCCAGTGGATCGCCGGCAGCGCCGTGTTCGTCCACGACTACGACAAGTTTTCGGCGACCCGGACGCTGGAGATGTGCGCGAAGTACGGCGTGACGACGTTCTGCGCGCCGCCGACCGTCTATCGCTTCCTCATCAAGGAGGATCTGGGCAAATTCGATTTCAGCCGCTGGAAGTACGCCGTGGTGGCGGGCGAACCGCTGAATCCCGAGGTGTACGGGCAATTTCTCAAGGCCACCGGCCTCAAGTTGATGGAAGGCTACGGCCAGACCGAGATGACCGTGGCCGTGGGCAACTTCGTTGGCATGGAACCCAAACCCGGCTCGATGGGCCGGCCGTCGCCGCTCTACGGCATGTTTTTGGCGCGGCCCGACGGCTCGCCGTGCGATCCCGGCGAGCAGGGCGAAATCGTCGTGCCGCGGGAACGCTGCCGCGCCTTGGGCATGTTTATGGGCTACCACCGGGATCCCGAGGGCAATGCCCGCTGCATGCGCGGCGGCCTCTACCACACCGGCGACGTGGCCTGGCAGGACGAGGACGGCTACTTCTGGTATGTGGGCCGCGACGACGATCTCATCAAGAGCAGCGGCTACCGCATCGGCCCCTTCGAGGTCGAGAGCGCGCTGATGGAGCATCCCGCCGTGATGGAATGCGCGGTGACGGGCGTGCCCGACACGGAGCGCGGCCAGATCGTGAAGGCGACGGTCGTGCTGGCCAAGGGCTACGCGGCGTCCGAGGAACTGAAGCACGAATTGCAGAACCACGTGAAGACGGTCACCGCCCCCTACAAGTATCCGCGCGTAGTCGAATTCGTCGCGGAACTGCCCAAGACCATCAGCGGCAAAATCCGCCGCGTGGAAATCCGCGAGCAGGACGGCGGCTGAAAAACAATATTCCATATCCAACTATCAATCGCCAAGGAAGCCCGCGGGCTGTTCACTTGGTCGGTTGGAAATCGATTGTTGGTTATTGGATGGTGCGCTCCTCTTCTTCCGGCACCACGGCATAGGCCGCGCGGATTTCGGGCGGGATGGCGATAGGGCGGCCCGTCCGGAAATCCAGGAAGACCCATTCCGTCCGGGCATCGGCCAGAACCGCGCCGTCGGCGACGCGCACGAAACGGTATTTCCGCCGCGAACGGATCCGGTGGAAATCGGCCACCCAGGTATGGAGCGCGATTTCCTCCCCGGCCTGGCATGGCTGGTGGTACTCGATGAAATGCGAGCGCACCACCCAGGTCCAGCCGCGTCCGTGCAGTTCTTCGGGCGCCCAGCCGTTCTGCCACGTATGGGCGATTGCCGCTTCCTGCAGCATGCGGACGTATTCGACGTTGTTCACATGGTGGTTTTCGTCCTCCGCTTCGGGCGGGAACGCGAACCGGTGGGCGTAGACGCGGACGGGGGATTTATTCATGCTGGCTGCGCATTCCATTGGGGTCAGCCCTTGAATATTGAAAGTTGGAAGATTTGATCCTTAAGGGCTGACCCCGGCGGGGAGGGGGCAGGCGGCGCAGAGGGTGCGGTCGCCGAGGCAATAGTCGTGGTGGATCTGGATGAGGCCTTGGCGGCGGAGCCCGGAGCGATACAGGCGGGGCGAGTGGTCTGGGCCGAACAAGCGCAAGGCGGTTTGCCGGATGAGTTCGTTGGGTTCTTCGGCGGGGAGCGCGTCGAGCATGGATTTCCAAGCCTCGACTGGCGCACCCAGGGCCGCGAAGGCCGGCAGCAGCAGGTTCACGAGGATGGCGCGGGCGCGGGGTTTGCCGACAAGGGCGACCGGATCTGCCGTCGAGGGAGAAGCGAAGGAGAGGCGGTTGTCCCAGTAGGGTGCGCCGGGCAGATCGAAGAGCGCCAGCAGGTGCTCAGCGGGAACCCCGCGCGGATCGCGAACGACGTCCGCGATGCGCTCGGGAAGGCTGGACGCGGGGGCGAAGAGGAGGGCCGCGGCCATGAGGCGCCGTTCGGGGCGGTTGGCGGGGCGGATGCCGGCCATGGTCCATTCGGAGCGGGGCAGGCGGCGGGCCAGGAATTCGTCGGACAACGGCCACCACGCGTCCCAGCAACGGCGGAGAAACGTTTTGGTTTCGTCGTCCCACGCGCGGCGGGAAGTGGGATCGGGCAGGAGCGAGGCCAGGCCCATGAGCAAGGCGTAGGCGCGGACGGGATCGCCG
>JAKLIL010000249.1 GCA_022709625.1 Verrucomicrobiota bacterium | reverse complement strand
CGGGGCGAACCGCTCGAAACCACGGCGCAACTGGCGGAGCTGGTGGCGCGGGCGAAGGGCGGGCGGCGCGGGCATGCGCAACCCGCGACGCAGACCTTCCAGGCGCTGCGGATCGCGGTGAACGGCGAACTGGCGGCGCTGGAAAAGGCGTTGCCGGCGGCGCTGGACCTGCTGGCGCCGGGCGGTCGTCTCGCCGTGATCAGTTTCCATAGTCTGGAAGATCGGATGGTCAAGCGGTTCATGGCGGCCCACGAAGGCCGGATGGAAGCGTTGGCCAAGGGCGGCAGCCGCTGGGTCGGCCGGTTACCGCGCGCGCGGCGGATCACGCGCAAGGCGGTTGCGCCGACCCCGGACGAAACGGCGCGCAACCCGCGGGCGCGGACCGCCAAATTGCGGGTGTTGGAAAGGATGGCTTGACATGGCGAAGCGCAATCAAAAAAACGGGGCCCGCGGCGGCCGGGCGATGCTCTGGGGCGTGGGGCTCGGCGTCTTGTCCGCGGCCGTGGCCATGGTCTATCTGGGCATGCTCAACACCTGCGAAACCCTCGGGCAGCAAATCAAGCGGCTGGAAGTGCAGCAGTTCGAATTGCACAAGCGCGTGGTGAACGAGGAGCGCAACTGGGCCGCCGCCCGCTCGATCCGCAACATGGAGCAATTGATGGCGCGGCACGGCATCGCGATGTCCTGGCCCGACCAGCGGAACATCATCCGCATGCGGCCGGCGGAACCGACCCAGTTCGCGGCCCAGGGCGGAGGAGTCGCGCGGCGTGATTGAACGGGGGTACGTCTGGCGGGCGACCGCGGTCGCCGTGGCGCTCCTGGCGGGGTGGGGGGTGCTGGCCGTTCGGCTCGGATACCTCCATCTGGGGGACAACGCCGCGTTGCGCGACCGCGTGATGCGGATGCGGGCCTACGAAGAAAAAATCCTCGTGGGGCGGGGCCGGATTTTCGACCGCAACGGGCAATTGCTGGCGCTGGACCTGCCCGTCAAGAACGTCATTGTCGAGCCGAAGGTCATCCTCAGCAACGGCCAGGCCCGGGCCGTCAGCGCCCAATTGGCGCGGATCCTGGACCTGCCCGTGGCGGACGTGCTGGCGCGCGTCAACAAGCCGGGCGACCCCTACGAGCCCGTCGCCCGCTGCGTCCGCGAAGAAGTGGCCGCCCAAATCGAACGGCTCCAACTCAAGGGCGTCTATTCCGAATCCCTGACAACCCGCTACTATCCCCACGAGGATCTGGGGTGCCACGTCCTGGGTTTTTCCAATCAGGAAGGCGTCGGCAGCGCCGGCGTCGAACAGCGCTGGGATGCCTTCTTGAAGGGCCGGCCCGGCCTCCGCCAGAGCGAGCGCGACGGCAAACAGCGGGAAATCTACACCCGCCGTTCGCTGGAAATCGACCCGCAGGAAGGCGCCGACGTCTATCTGACGCTCGATTTGAACGTCCAGCATTTCCTGGAACGCGCGCTCGACGCCGCCATGACCAACCTGCAGCCCGCCGCGGCCTGGGCCATCGTGGAGGAGGTCCGGACCGGCGCCATTCTCGCCATGGCGGCGCGGCCCGCCTACGATTTGAACGAGTACGGCAAGACCGACGCCGACGTGCGCCTGAACCGCGCCGTCGGGGTGAATTTCGAGCCGGGCTCGGTCTTCAAGGTCGGCGTGGTCGCCGCCGCCCTCAACGAAGGGCTGATCGCGACCAACGACTTGTTCGACTGCGAGAACGGCCTGTGGTTCTACGCGGGCCGGCCGCTGAAGGATTTCCATCCCTACGGCATCCTCGACGTGACCGGCATCCTGCGCAAGTCGAGCAACATCGGCGCGGCGAAGATCGCCGTGATGCTCGGTCCCGAGCGGTTGCACCGCTATCTCGACGCCTACGGGCTGGGCCGGCCCACCGGCCTCGAAGTGCCGGGCGAGGAAGCCGGCATTCTCAATCCCATGGCGAAATGGGCCAAGGTGGACATCACCCGCATCGCGATGGGCCACACCGTGGCCGTCACGGCGCTGCAGATGCTCGACGTGCTGTGCTGCATCGGCAACGACGGGTTCCGGATGAAAAACCATCTGGTCCAGAAGGTGGTGGACAAGAACGGCGCGGTGCTGCAGGAAACCAAGCCCGAAGCGCTGGCGCGGCCCATCACCGAGCGCACGGCGGCGCAAATGCGCCAGATGCTGGCCGAAGTCACACGGCCCGGCGGCACCGGCACCCGCGGAGCCGTGGCCGGCTACAACGTGGCCGGCAAGACGGGCACCGCCGAAAAAATCGTCGCCGGCCACTACGTGTACGACGCGAATGTTTCGTCCTTCATGGGCCTGTTGCCGGCCGAACATCCCGAAATCGGCATCATCGTGGTGTTGGACAATCCCGTGGATCCGACCACCAAGCTGCGTACCGGCGGGATTACCGCGGCCCCCGTTTTCGCGCAGATCGCCGCGCCGGTCGCGCGCTACCTCGACATCCGGCCCCTCGACGCCAACGAATTGGTGTATTATCGCCGCGTGCTTGAAGGCACCCCGTGAAGCCGGGTGCGCGCAGCGCCGGCGCAGGTGCGGCGCCCAACGGCCACCGGCGCCGGACGGTCCCCTTGGCCGCCCTGTTGCGGGCGCTGCCAACCGCCCGGCTGGAAGGATCGGGCGCGACGGAAATCACGGGGTTGGCCTACGATTCGCGCGCGGTGCAACCGGGCCATCTGTTCTTTGCCTTGCCGGGGACCAAGACCGACGGCGGACTTTTTCTCGAGGATGCGCTGCGCCGGGGCGCCGTCGCCGCCGCGCACGAACAGAACGTGCGGGTGCCCCGTGGCCTGGTCGGCGTCTGCGTGGACAACGCCCGGGCCGCGCTGGCGGACCTTGCCGCCGATTTCTACGAACGCCCGTCTGAAACCTTACCCGTGATCGGCGTCACCGGCACCAACGGCAAAACCACCACCGTGTTCATGATCCGCGACATTCTGCGCGCGGCGGGTCGGTCTTGCGGCCTCATTGGCACCATCCGCTACGAAATCGGCGGCCGCTCCATCTCCGCGGCCCGGACCACGCCCGAAGCGCTGGACCTGCAGCGCATGTTCGCCGAGGCGCTCCAGGCCGGCTGCCGGGCTCTGGCCATGGAAGTGTCTTCGCAAGGCCTCGCTGCGGAGCGCCTGCGCGGCACGCGTTTCGCCGCCGCGGTATTCACCAACCTGAGCGCAGACCACCTCGATTTCCACAAGACCATGGAGGCGTATTTCGAAGCCAAAAAACGCCTGTTCGGCATGTTGGGCGGACCAGCCGCCCCGGTCGTCGTCAACCTCGAAGACGCCTACGGCCGGCGCTTGGCCGCGGAACCCGATCTGGCGAGCCGGTTGGTAACATACGGATTCCGCGCCGACGCCATGGTGCGCGCCGAGAACCTCCGGCTGGCGGAAACCGGTTCGGCGTTTTCCGTGCAGGCGCCGTGGGGCGCCGTGGACGTGGAATTGCCCCTGGCCGGTCGCTTCAACGTTCTGAATGCCCTCGCGGCCCTGGCCGTGGGCGGCGCCATGGGCGTATCCGGCGACGCCATAGCGGCGGCCCTGGCCGGATTGCAACCCGTG
>JAKLIL010000248.1 GCA_022709625.1 Verrucomicrobiota bacterium | reverse complement strand
CCCTGTCCCCAAGGCATTCCCATCCCCAAATACATGGACGTGCACAACCTCATGCAGCTTGGCGCCGGCGATGAGGAAATCCGCGGGCGCTTGAAGTACCACTGGGACATGACCTCCGCCCAAGCCGCCGAATGCGTCGAATGTGGCCTCTGCGAATCCCGCTGCACCCAGCACCTGCCCATCATCGCCCGCCTCAAGAAGGTCGCCGCTTTTAAAACGTAGCCGGAGTTGCGGGAGCCCCTCATGAAGTCGAAAGTCCGCCTGTTGAACCTCGTGGTCTCGTTCACTCTCGCGTTTCTGACGTTGGGCGCGATGCTGGTCGTGCTGGGCATATTCAACGCGGCGCTCCAATGGGACCTCTTCGGCCCGCGCCTGGAAGCGGTGCTCTACGGCGTGTTTGGCTCCTGCATGGCCCTGGCCGCCTTCGGCGCCGCCATGACGCTGGTCATCGCCCTGCAGGAATCGGTACGCGACTTCAAAAAATTCGTCCAGTCCCGGACCAGCGGCGGGGTTGCCGCCGACGCCCCCCGGCGGGCCTACGCCGCCTGCATGCTGGCGGTGATCGTCGCCATGGCCGCCATGGTCGGCGTCTGCGCCGCGGCAAACCACGCCGTCCGGGCCAAGCGCTGCGTGGTTTTCAAGCGTTTGGCCACGGAGCAGGCCGCCAACTTCACCCCGCGCCTCGCGGACCTCGTCGCCGGCTTCGCTGCGCCCCCGCGGGACAACGTGCCGCCGGATCTGTATACCGTCCTCAAGACCCTGGACAATCTTGATTTCGTGGATCGCGCCACCTTGTATATTCCCGACCCGGCGGAGACGGCCGCCATGTGGGGCTACACCGCCTGGCGGACCGCCTACAGCAACGAGGACGGCTTCGCGCGATTCTACGTCGCCAAGGACTTCGAAAAAGCCATGCGCCGCGCCCTCGACGGCGATGCCGGCGATCTCGACCGAATCAACGCCCGCAAGGAGTTTATCTGGTATGCCCCGCTGGGCGCGGCCACCGACCAACCCAATGCCGTGCTGCGCATCGACGGCGACCGGCGCCATAGTTTCCGCGAATACGGCCTGTTCGATTGATGAAAACCATCGCTCCCTACTCCACAACCCGCGCTCCGGACCCAGCCGGTTCCACAATGTAGACATGAAAACATACCCGCTGGAAAAGGTGTTCGAATTGATTGAGCCCGGGCCTGTCGTGCTGGTCTCGACGGCGCACAAAGGCCAGGCCAATCTCATGGCCATGAGTTGGCTCATGCCGATGGAATTCACGCCGCCCTTGATTGGCTGCGTCACCGGTCCGTGGAACTTCTCCTATCGAGCGTTGCGCGCCACGCGGGAGTGCGTCATCGCCGTGCCCGGCGTGGATCTGGCCGAAAAAACCGTCAAAATCGGCAATTGCACCGGCGCGGACGTGGACAAGTTCAAAACCTTCCGCCTGACGCCCCGGCCGGCGGCCAAAGTCGGCGCGCCCCTGGTGGCGGAATGCCTCTACAACGTCGAATGCCGCCTGGTGGACGCCACGCTCGCGAACAAATTCGGATTTCTGGTGCTGCAGGCCGTGGCGGCCTGGACCAATCCCGTCCGCCGGGATCGGCGCACCTTCCACGCCAACGGCGATGGCACCTTCGTCGTCGACGGCCGCCCGCTGAATCTCAAGCAGTGGATGACCAAATTCCCGCAGTTCGTCTAGCGCCCCCCGCGCTCCCTGCCACCTTGACAAAAGCGTTCCCGCGCCGTTGAATGCACGCCTGATTCGGCTTAGCTAGGAATACCCAATGTTCAAATCCGTCTCCGGCAAGTTGTCGTTCCCGCAAATGGAGGAAGGCGTCCTCCGGTTCTGGGAACAGAACGGCACGTTCCGAAAATCCCTCGACAACCGCAAGGGGGCCAAGGAATATGTCTTTTACGATGGCCCGCCCTTCGCTACCGGCGCCCCCCACTACGGGCATCTGCTCGCCGGCACCATCAAGGATATCCTGCCGCGCTACCAGACCATGCGCGGCCATTTCGTCGAACGCCGCTTCGGCTGGGATTGCCACGGTCTGCCCATCGAGGCCCTCGCGCAGGAGAAGCTCGGGCTTGCCGGCGCCCCCGACATTCTCGCCAAGGGCGTGGACGTCTTCAACGAAACCTGCCGGTCGATGGTCCTGACCTACGTCTCCGAATGGCGCCGGACCGTCGCGCGCATGGGGCGCTGGGTGGACTTCGACAACGACTACAAGACGATGGATCCGACCTTCATGGAGTCCGTCTGGTGGGCGTTCAAGCAACTCTGGAACCAGGGCCGCGTCTACAAGTCGCACCGCATCATGCCCTACTCCTGGAAGCTCAGCACCCCGCTTTCCAACTTCGAAGCCGGCAGCAACTACCAGGACGTGCAGGATCCCTCCATCACCGTCCGCGTCCGCCTGGCGCAAAATCCTCCCGGCCTCGACGCCGGCGGCGCGCCGGTCTATGCCCTCATCTGGACCACCACTCCCTGGACGCTCTACGGCAACCTCGCCATCTGTGCCGGACCCGACATCGACTACGTCGCCGTCCGCGACCTCGCGGACCAGAACGTCTATGTCCTCGCTGAGGCCCGCCTGCCGGCCTACTACAAGAAGGCCGAGCAATATAAAGAGCTCGCCGCCTTCAAGGGCGCCGACCTCCTCGGCCTAAGTTACGAGCCGATCTTCGACACGTTCAAGGGCGCCGAAAACGCCTTCCGCGTCCTGAACGACGGCTTCATCAGCACCGCGGACGGAACCGGCTTCGTACACATCGCCCCCGCGTTCGGCGAGGACGACTTCCGCGTCTGCAAGGCCGCCGGCATTCCCCTGCGCGACTATCTCGACGACATGTGCGCCTTCACCGAAACCGTGCCCGAATTCCACGGCGTGTTCTGCAAGGACGCCGACAAGCAGATCATCCACTCCCTCAAGACCGCCGGCAAGCTCGTGCACCAGTCCACCCTCGTGCACTCGTATCCGTTCTGCCCCCGCACCGATACGCCCCTCATCTACCGCGCCATCGACGCCTGGTACGTGCGCGTCGAAGACCTCCACGACCGCCTCGCCGCCAACAATGATACCGTCCACTGGGTGCCTGCCGCCCTCGGAGAAAAACGGTTCGGCAACTGGCTGAAGGACGCCCGCGACTGGAACATCTCCCGCAACCGCTTCTGGGGTTCCTGTATCCCCGTGTGGGTTTCGGAAAACGGCCAGGACATGGTGTGCGTCGGCTCCATCGCCGAGCTCGAAAAACTCTCCGGCCAGAAGGTCACCGACCTCCACAAGCACCATGTCGACAAGATCACGTTCACGCTCAACGGCAAGACCTACCGCCGCACGCCTGAAGTGCTCGACTGCTGGTTCGAGTCCGGCTCGATGCCCTACGCCCAGCAGCACTACCCCTTCGAGCGCGCTGACGAACTCGACAAGTTTTTCCCCGCCGACTTCATCGCCGAGGGCCTTGACCAGACCCGCGGCTGGTTCTATACCCTGATGCTCCTCGGCACCGCGCTCTTCGACCGTTCGCCCTACCGCAACGTCATCATCAACGGCATGGTCCTCGCCGAGGACGGCCGCAAGA
>JAKLIL010000247.1 GCA_022709625.1 Verrucomicrobiota bacterium | reverse complement strand
CGGCCAGCAATCCGCGCCAGCGATGGCCGCCGTCCAGCGCGACATAGCGCGCCGCGCGCGCCACCTCCGTCGGCGGCGCCGGCGACAGCGCCGCGGCCAGCGCCTGTTCGATCCGGCGGCGCGCACCGGCGGACCAAGACGAAATCGGCTCGGACGGATTCGTCGACATGCCCCGCAGCCTATGCCGCCGACCCGTCCGCCGTCAATGCCCGTCGCGCAACCAAACAGGCCACGGGCGCATCTGCGATTCGGTACACGCTTATTGAAATCCGGCCATGGACCCCAATGGCTGTCATCCCGAGCTTGGCCTGCCTGCCGTAGCCTCGCGCGAAGGCGGGTCGAGGGATCTCGGCCTGATCACATAGGCTAGCCGTCGGGATTAGGCCCAGATATTTCGACTCCGGCGCTGCGCGCCTGCGCTCAATATGACCCTGGCTTGCACCGAATCGCAGATGCGCCCACAGGCCACCGCGCCTCCCGGTTTTTCCATAGCGTGGAAAAACCGCGCAAAAGTTTTCCATGGCGTGGAAAACCTTGTCCCGCGGGGACGCGGAAGGTAGAATGCCGGCATCAAAAACGGAGGCGCACATGAAAGCCATTGTCGTGTACGAATCGTTATGGGGAAATACGGCGGCCATCGCGCAGGCCATCGCCGCCGGGCTCGGCCCCGGGGCCACGGCGATGTCCACCGCCGCGGCGACGCCGGCCGCCGTGGCGGGCGCGGATCTGGTCGTGGCGGGCTCGCCGCTGTTCGCCTTCCAGTTGCCGACGGAGAAAATCCGCGCCACGATTCAAGGCAAGGCGCATTCCTTTCCCAAGCCGCCGGATTTCTCGCATCCCTCGCTGCGGTTCTGGCTGGAAAAACTGCCGGCGGGCCGGGGTCGCGCGGCGGCGTTCGAAACGCGCATGTGGTTTTCGCCCGGCGGCGCCACCGGGGCCATCCTGAAGGGATTGAAAAAGGCCGGCTACGAACCGCTGGAACGCGGCCGGCGCTTCCGCGTCGCCGGCATGTACGGACCGCTCAAGGACGGCGAACTCGAACGCGCGCGCGCCTGGGGCACTCATTTGGCCCGTCTGGCCACTCCCGGCTGACACCGGCATGAGCACCTGGGCCGAGGAACCAGCGGAAGACCCCCGCCGGCCGGTCCGCAGGATAGTCGCAGGGCTTGCGTTGCTGGGCTTGGCCCAAGGCTGCGCACTGCATGTCTACTGCGCGCCGATCCGTTGCCCGCCGCTGAATCCCGGTGGATCCGCCATCGCACGGGCTCTGGACTATCTGGACCAGACGCAGGTGAAAACGGTTCTCCGCCCCCTGGCCGGTGGAGCGGACTTTCCGGGCAATTGGCCCCAATACATCCTCGTCAATTTTCCGGTGCGCATCCGGGCGCGCGACGTCAGCCCCTTCCTGCCGGCCAACATCCACCATTCCCTGACTCTGATTCATGAAGGAACGCAAACAAAACTGGGCTTGGATCGACGGACGGTTGTCCGCGCGCGCGCCATGCGGCGAGCCGCAATGGAATTCATGGGGCGTTTCGCCGCCCCGTCCGGATCGGCCCACGCCGGGGCCTACGGTTTTTGGCCGCGCAAAGAAGACTGCGCCCCGTGGCGCAAACCGTGGCTGGAACGGGTGCGCGGCGACTGGTTGGCCGGACCGGCGTTCTGGCTCTTCCTGCACGGCCCGGCGCTGCACGGCCCCTTGTTCGCCCTCAATGTGCCGCAGATGCCGGCCACCTATGGCATCCATTCCGACGCCGACGACACGGCCCTGATCCATGTTGCGCTTTTGGATGCGCAGCGGCTGGACGGCAACGCGGAACCACGCCCGCCGTTCCATCTGTTCGCGGACTGGCGGGACACCGGGCGGGAAGTCGTCTCGCCGCGGCCGGACTGGCTGCCCGAAGCCAGCGGTGCATTCCTGACCTGGTTCGGCGCCCCCTTTAACGACATGGACCTGGTGGTCAATGCCAACGTTCTGTACATGCTGGCCCGGTTCGGACGGCTCGATGCGCCGGGCGCCGCCGAAGCTCAGGCGTTGATCCGCGCGGCGGTGCCGGCGCACCTCGGGAGCGCGCACCGGGACGGAATCGAGCGTTACTATCCCAATCCGATGATGGCCTACTATGGAATCGCCCGGGCGTTCCGCGCCGGCCCCGTACCCGGCCTCGAACCCGCGGCGGCACACATCGCCGACCGGCTTCGGCGCGACGCCCGCATCCGGAAGGACGGCTCGGTCCATTGGAACTTCGGCCAGCCGGAGATGGATACCGCCTGCGGCATTCTGGTCCTACTCGACGCGGAGCGGCATCTGGATTTGGTTCCGGGCGCCATCCAGTATTTGGTGCAGCGGCAAGATCCGCGCCGAGGTTGCTGGCCGGAAGGCTATGCCTTTGGCGGGCGCAGCGGCCGGGGTCACCGCATCAACTGGGTCTCGGCACCGTTCAGCACCGCGTTGGCCCTCGAAGCCTTGTGCCGCTTCGTGCTGGCGGCCGACGGCACCGCCGACCCGCGCTGGAGGGCAATGGCTGACCTGGCCACCGCATCTGGCCGCAAACGGGCCGCCCGCCCCCGCGGACGCGAACGGTTCAGAAGCTGACGCGCAGGCCGATGGCTGCGCCAGCCACGGCCGTGGGTTCGCCTCCGCCGGCGCGCATGGGTGCGGCAATGGTTTTAATAAAAACGGGGGACTTCTCGGCCGCCCGCGCGGCGCGGGCGATGGCGTCGTTCGAGGGACTCTGGGAGTAGCGTTCCACGTCGGACCGCAGGGTCACCAACGCATACACGACCACGACGGCGACCATCACGCCGACCGCGATTGTCGTGCCGGTCGCATCGTCGTCCGTCTCCGCGCAGGCCGGCGCGGTCGGCAGCGCCGCCCACGCCAAGGCCGCCGCCACCAGTATGGCCATCGTTCCGTTCCATCCGTGCTTTTTCATGGTCATGCCTCCGGTCGCGCCGTGGGGGTTCAGAATATCCCGAAAAAGATGCTGGTGAAGGTAGTGATGGGCGAGGTTTCGCGGAAGTCGTCCATCGCGGCCCGCCCTTCGCGCAGCAGCGACTGGAACTGCGAATAGAGTTCGTCGTCCGCCAACAGCTTGCCCACCGACCCTTCGCCGCGGCCCACCCCTTCGGCAATTTGACGGACCTGGGCGATGGTCGCCGCAAGGTCGCGGTAGACCTGGTCGTCCTCGCCCAGCAGCCGGCCCATCGTGCCCTCGCCCTTGGCCAGGCGGCCGCTGATGTCGTTCAGGTTCGCCGCGATGGTCTGGAGCTGCTGGTAGACTTCGTCGTTCATCACCAGCCGGCCGACCGTGCCCTCCCCTTGCGCGATGGCGTCGCTGATCGAACGCACGTTCGCGACGATGCGCTGGACGTCGCCAAACAACTCCTGGTCGTGCAGCAGGCGGCTGATCATGCCATCGCCCTCGCCAATGCTCTCGGTGATCTTGCGCACATGGCCCATGGACGCCTTGAGGTCTTCGAGGATGCCTTCGTTGAGGGCCGTCTGGATGTCCTTCAGGGTTTTGGTGGCCGTATCCAGCAGTTCGGTGGACGGGCTGCCTTGCAGAGGCTGTTTCAGGGAAACGCGCT
>JAKLIL010000246.1 GCA_022709625.1 Verrucomicrobiota bacterium | reverse complement strand
CTGGCGACAACGGTCAGATAATTCATGCCGCGATTTGTCGGCGTGCCGGTCAGTGCGCCACTGTTGGTGTTCAGTTGCAGCCAACCGGGCCATTGGCCGACCGTGGAATACACCACGCGGGGATCGCCGGTCGCCGAGATGGCCGAAGAATACGGATACGTGCGATACGCGTCCGGCAAAAGCGTCGACAGGAAGCGCGGCGGCATGAACGCACTGACGACCAGACAGTGGCCGACTCCCGCCGCGATTTTGGCGACGCCGCCCATGGCGTAGCTGGGCACGGCCCCTTGGCCTTTGGTGAGATCGCCCCACACGAGGACCGCCCCGTTGGTTTTCAGCGCCATGCTGAAATCGTCCCCGGCCGCTATGGCCGTCACCCCGCTGGTGGCCTCCACCGGAACATTGGTGGCGTCGTGATAGGGCGACCCCCACGCAATGACCCCGTTGTTCTTGAGCGCCAAGGCATGCCAGCGGCCGGCCGCGACAGCGCTCACCCCGCTGGTGGCTGCGGCGGGCACCGAGCGAATCCCAAAGGACAACGAATTGGTGGCCGGAATGCCGAAAACCTGCACGCCGCCGTTTTTCAACGCCAGGCTGAAATAGCCCCCGCCGGAGACGGCCGTTACCCCGCTCGCCAGTTCCGCCGGCACATCGGTCTGGCCGTAGTCGTTGTTGCCCCATGCAATAACGCCGCCATCCTTCAAGGCCAAGGCGTGATACTCTCCGGCCGCGATTTGCGTCACGCCGCCGGTTATCGCCGCTGGAACGTTGGTCGTGACAATCTCCGTGCCCCAGACCGCCACCGCGCCGTTGTTCCGCAACGCCAGACTGAATTCGTTGCCGGCGGCAATTCCGACCACGGCGCTTTGGGCCGCGGCGGGCACGTTCGTTTGGCCCGCGGAATTGTTGCCCCAGGCCCAGACCCGGCCGTTTTTCAGGGCTAAGCTGTGGTAGTAGCCCGCCGCGATTTCGGACACGTCGGTCATGGCGTTGGTGGGCACCTGCGCGGCCTGGTTGTCGTAATTCAACCCCCACCCCAACGCATGCGTTGCGGCCGAGGCCGATCCCGCCAATACGAGTTCCCCCACAAGCATCAACCCGGTACAGGCCCGTACCACTGACCGATGTTGCTTCATATCAAGAGTATTCCCCATTGTCCCCTGCGCCGCAAGTCTAAACCGCCGATTTCCCGCCGGCGCAAGGCCGTCGTGCCGCTCATTGCCCGGAATAGGCTGTCTGCCCCACTCCGGGCCGCGATATAGCAATGCACAAGCCGGCGGAGACGGGGTCATCCGGCCGAGGCCGGGGCGTATTCCGGCACGATTTCCTTCAAAACCGCTTTAATGCGGACGGCGTCGAAGGACTCCGCTTCGGCCGCCAAACGGGCCATTTGGTCCCGGATTTGCCGATCGAGATCGCCAGGCGGATGGCCGTGTCCATTGCGTTTGAGGACCATGATCTTTTCATGCCCGGTGGCGACGATGCCCTCGCCATGCGTGATGAGTTCCTCGTAGAGCTTTTCGCCCGGCCGCAAGCCGGTATACACGATCTGGATGTCCTGGTCAGGCACTTTCCCGGACAACCGGATCATGTCCCGGGCCATGTCGGCGATCCGGACGGGGGTTCCCATTTCCAGAATGAAGATTTCGCCGCCCGTCCCCATGGCCCCGGCCTGCAGGATCAGTTGGCAGGCTTCGGAGATCAGCATGAAGTAGCGGGTCATTTCGGGATGCGTGACCGTCACCGGCCCGCCGTCGCGGATCTGCTGCTGGAACAGCGGCGCCACCGATCCCGAGGAACCAAGCACGTTGCCAAACCGGACGGCCATGAAACGGGTATGGCCCGGCAGGCGGGACTGCAGGAAGATTTCGGCCACGCGCTTCGTGGCGCCCATTACGCTCGTGGGCCGCACCGCCTTGTCGGTCGACACTTGGACGAATCGCGCCACGCCGTATTCTTCCGCCACGTCCATCAGCACTCCGCTGCCCACCACGTTGGCCAGAACGGCTTCCCGCGGATTCGCCTCCACCAGCGGGACATGCTTGCAGGCGGCCGCATGGAACACGACGTGCGGCCGATGTCGGCCGAACAGGGCGGCCATCAAGGCGCGGTCCTGGACCCGGGCCAGCGCCGAATGGAGCTGTGCGAAGCGATTGGCGCCGCGCAACTCCTGATCGATCCGGTACAGGTTGAATTCATTGGCCTCGATCAACACGAGGGCCGCGGGCTTGAACCGCAGGATCTGTCGGCACAGTTCCGAACCGATGGACCCGCCAGCCCCCGTCACCGCCACGGTTTTGCCTTCCAAATAATGGCCGATGCTGGTCCAATCCAGATGCACGGGCGAACGCCCCAGAATGTCCTCGTATTCGACCTCGCGCACGTCGTTCACCGTGACCTTGCCGTCGACGATGGAACTGAGCGAGGGCAGCGTCTTGAAGGGCAATCCCGTGGCCTTGCAGGTGACGACGATCTGGCGCATGTCGTTGCCCACCACGGAGGGCATCGCGATCAGGATTTCCTGCGCCCCGCAGCGTCCAGCCAGCAAAGGCAGTTTTGCAATGGGCCCGCGCACCGGCAGGCCCAGCAGGATCTGTCCGATCTTGCGGGGGTCGTCGTCCACGCACGCCACGATGTCGTAGGGCGAGCGGGAGTTGCTTTGGATTTCCCGGATGATGCTGACCGCGGCGTCTCCGGCGCCGACGATCATCAGGCGAATGCGGCGTTCGTTCGGTTCGTCCAACGCGCCCCGGTCCCAGATGTTCCAGCGGTTTTTCCGCCGGCCCAACAGCAACATCCGGATGCCTAACCGATAGCCTCCGCAGAAGAACAGCGTAAAGATGCAATCCGCCATAAACACGGACCGCGGATAGCCGCGGAACTGGTGGACGATGGTCAGCGCCGCGATCAGGATCAGGCTGGCCAGCCCCGAGGCCTTGGCCAAACGGACGGCGTCGGGAACACTGGTATACCGCCACATGCCGCGATACACCCCCATCGCGTAGAATACCGCGGTTTTCACCACCAACAGCCACGGCAACAGCAGGAAAATGCTGCGCAGGATCGCCGGCGGAACGTCCAGCGAATAGCGGATCCCATACGCCAAGAACAAAGACGCCGCGAACAGGACCAGATCGCCGGCCAGAATCACGTAGAAATTGCGGTTTTTGAATTGTTGGATCATGGATCCGGACGGAGCGCGGGATCCGCCCCAAAAACGGTACTATAAGCCCCCCTCCCCGAAAAGCGACAAGGAAAAGCAATGGAAAAGCGCTACCTCGGCCGCGTCGCCCGCCGCTTGAATCCCCATCCGGCCACCCGCCAGGCCGCGACCACGCCCAGAAGATTTGCGGCGGCATCGGCCCAGCTGAACGAACGCCCCCCGGCGGCAAGCCATAACTGGCACGTCTCCATCAGCAAACCATAACCCGCGCCAGCCAAGGGCCAGCCCCACCCCGCTATTCGGCTCGGACGTTCCTCCGCGGCCCATCGCAGCAAGACTCCCAATACCGCGTACATCGCCAGATGAACGAACTTGTCGATGCCGGGGACCCGGGCCGGCGCCGGCGGCATAAGCCAAGCGGGCAAAAGGGA
>JAKLIL010000245.1 GCA_022709625.1 Verrucomicrobiota bacterium | reverse complement strand
CGAAACCTCCATTGCCGCCGGTGTGCGCCGGATCGAAGCCCAGACGGGACTCGTCGCCTGCGACCAGTCTCTGCAGGAACATGCCATTCTCGCCGCGCTGGCCCAGCGGCTTTCCATCGGAACCACCGACTTGCCGACCCGCATCGAGGCCCTGCTCGAGCAGACCCAGAAATTGGAAAAGGAACTCAAGGCCGCCGCGGAGAAAAACGCCCTCGAAAAGGGCGCCGCTCTCGCCGGCCAGTTCGCCCCCGTCGGGGGGATCCCCGTCCTGATCGAATCCGTCGGTGAACTCGCGGCCGAGCCCCTGCGCGCCTTGGTTGAAAGCCTGCGCAAACAGACCCCCGACAGCGTCATCTTGCTGGCCGCCGTTGCGGATGGCAAGATTACCTTCATCCTGAACGCCGGCCCCGCGGCGCAGGCCAAGGGGATTCACGCCGGCAAGCTCGTTGGCGCCATCGCCAAGCTCGCGGGCGGCGGCGGCGGCGGCAAGCCCGACAAGGCGCAGGCCGGCGGCAAGGATCCCGCCAAGCTCGCTGAAGCCCTCGCGCTCGCCCGCGACCTCGTCGCCCAAGCCTTGGCCTAGTGCGAAACCGCGGCTACTTCAACTCGCCGCGCTCGGCGAGATGCAACAGGAAATCCCCCAGCGCCGCGATCATTTCGTCGCGCACGTGGCGGTAGACGTCCTCGGGCAAGCCGATCGGATCCGCCACGTCCCGGATTTTTCCCAGCCCAAACGCATGCAGCAAATGGGTCTTGTCCGCCGCTTCCGGAAAGCGGCGCGCGATTTCCCGCCGGTGTTCGTTCGTCATCGCGAGGATCACGTCCGCCCCGTCCACCAACTCTTTCGTGAGCGCCCGGCTGCGGTGGCCGGAGATATCGATGCCGAGTTCCCGCATGACGGCGATGGCTTCGGCCGACGCTGTCGCGCCGTTCCACGCCGCCACCCCCGCCGATTCCGCCGTCCAGCCCTTTCCCGCCAGTTTCTGCCGCAGCCAACCCGCCGCCATCGGGCTGCGGCAGGAATTCCCCGTGCACACCACCAGTACCTTCTTCGGTTGGTTGTTGGCCGTTCCCATCCTGCCCTCTGAATTCCGACCTCTGACCTCTTCTTCAGTACGCCTTGGCCATCAGCACGCGCTGCGCGCTGGGCTTGCCGGTCAGGATGCAGGTGCCCGCGCCGCGCGCGGCCTCGGGAATCTGGTCTTCAAACGGAATGCAGCGGATGCTGGTTTCGAACCGCTTGGCCATTTCGTCCTCGTCCTCGTGCGTGCCGGCCCAATGCACCCAGGCAAAGCCGCCGCCATCCCCCTTGAAGAACGCCTCGAAGTCCGCGAGCGTGTCGATGACACGCGTTTTCGTCTCGCGCATGGCGAGGGCGCGCGCCAGCAGTTCCTTCTGCAGCGTCGTCATCAGCGCCGGCATGCCGGCGATGGCTTCGGCGCGCGGCAGGAACTGCTTCTTGCGCTTGCGCAGATCCTGTTCGCTTTCGCCTTCCTTCTCCAGCACGAACCGCCGCACGACGCACAGCGAACCCTTTTCGAGATCCTTCGGGCCCACTTCGATGCGCACCGGCACGCCTTTGCGTTCCCACTCGTAGTATTTCGCGCCGGGCTGCAGGCCCTCGCGGTCGTCGACCTTCACGGCCAGCCCCTGCGCCCGCAGTTCGGTCGCCACGGCCTGCGCCTCGGCGGTCGTCCGCGCCTGCTCGTCGGGGCTCTTGTAGATCGGCACGATCACGATCTGGATGGGCGCGAGCTTCGGCGGCAAAATCAGCCCGTTGTCGTCCGAATGCGTCATGATCAGCGCGCCCACCAGTCGCGTCGAGACGCCCCAGCTCGTGGCGTACACATATTCGAGCTGGCCGTCCCTGCTCAGGAACTTCACGTCCGCGCTCTTGGCGAAATTCTGGCCGAGGTAGTGGCTGGTGCCCATCTGGAGCGCCTTGCCGTCCTGCATCATGCCCTCGATGCACTGCGTGTCGATGGCGCCGGCGAACCGCTCGCCCTCGGTTTTGTGGCCGCGCACGACCGGCACGCCCATCACGTTCTCCGCCACGTCGGCGTAGACCGCCAGCATGCGCGCGACCTCCTCGCGCGCCTCGGCTTCCGTGGCATGCGCCGTGTGTCCTTCCTGCCACAGGAATTCCGTCGTGCGCAGGAACAGGCGGGTGCGCATTTCCCAGCGCACGATGTTGGCCCACTGGTTGATCAGGAGCGGCAGGTCCCGGTAGCTCTGGATCCAGTTCTTGTACTGCGCCCAGATGATCGTTTCGCTCGTCGGCCGCACCACCAGCGGTTCTTCCAGCTCCGATTCCGGATCCACCCCGACCTTGCCGTCCCGCGACTTCAGCCGGTAGTGCGTCACCACCGCGCATTCCTTCGCGAAACCTGCCGCGTGTTCCTCTTCCTTCTGGAAAAACGACAACGGAATGAACAGCGGGAAGTACGCGTTCACGTGCCCCGTCGCCTTGAAGCGGTCGTCCAGTTCGCGCTGCAGCTTCTCCCAGATGGCGTAGCCGTGCGGCTTGATCACCATGCAGCCGCGCACCGGTGAATGCTCGGCCAAATCGGCCCGCTTCACGACGTCCAGGTACCACTGCCCGTAGTCCGTCGCCCGCGGCGTGATGCCGTCCGCCGCCGTCGCGGTTTGCTGTTTCTGTTGGTTGGGCTGATTGCTCATGTTTCCGCCAATTCTTAATTCTTCATTCTTAATTGAACATCACATGTTCGCGGCGATGGCCGCGCCGAACTCGGAACACTTCACTTCCTGGGCGCCGTCCATCAGGCGCGCAAAGTCGTAGGTCACGACCTTCTGCGAAATGGTCCTTTCCACGCCCTTGACGATCAGGTCCGCCGCCTCGGTCCAGCCGAGATAGCGGAACATCATTTCGCCGGACAGGATCAGCGAACCCGGATTCACCTTGTCGAGGTTGGCGTACTTCGGCGCGGTGCCGTGCGTGGCCTCGAAGACCGCGCAGCCGCTGTCGTAGTTGATGTTGGCGCCCGGCGCGATGCCGATGCCGCCCACGCACGCCGCCAAGGCGTCGGACACGTAGTCGCCGTTGAGGTTCAGCGTCGCAATCACATCGTACTCGCCCGGCCGCGTCAAAATCTGCTGCAGGAAGGCGTCGGCGATGCAGTCCTTCACCACGAGGGTCCGGCCCGTCTGCGGATCCGTCAGCTCGTGCCACGGCCCGCCGTCCAGCGGCTTCGCGCCGAACTCGTCGCGCGCCGTCGCGTAGCCCCAGTCGCGGAAGGCGCCTTCCGTGAACTTCATGATGTTGCCCTTGTGCACCAAGGTCACGCTCTTGCGGCCGTTGGCCAGCGCATACCGGATCGCCGCGCGCACGAGGCGCCGGGTGCCTTCCTCGCTCACCGGCTTGATGCCGATGCCCGAGCTGCCCGGGAAGCGGATTTTCTTCACGCCCATTTCCTTCTGCAGGAAATCGATCACTTTCTGCGCCTGGGCCGTGTAGGCGGCCCACTCGATGCCGGCGTAGATGTCCTCGGCGTTCTCGCGGAAGATGACCATGTCGGTCTTCTCGGGATGCTTCACGGGACTGGGCACGCCCGCGAACCAGCGCACCGGCCGCAGGCAGACGTAGAGATCCA
>JAKLIL010000244.1 GCA_022709625.1 Verrucomicrobiota bacterium | reverse complement strand
TTTACGAACGGCTTCTCGATGTCACCCTGCGGCTGCATCGCCGCGGCCTGGCCGCCGCGCGCCGGCGCCGGCTCCCTCTCATGCCCGGTTTCGACTCCACGCTCTACGCCTGGGAACACGCGTATTTCTGCGACCACGTCCTGCGTGGCCGCCTGCGCCTGCCCGAGCCGGACATCGCGGCCGTCGCCGCCGAACTGCGCGCCCTCGTCCCGGCCTTGTCGGCCTCCCCGCCGGCCCTGCTCCACCGCGATTGGCAATCCAGCAACGTCATGTTCCGCCGCGGGCAACCCGTGATGATCGACTACCAAGGCATGCGCCCCGGCCCCGCCGCCTACGATTTGGCCAGCCTGCTTTGCGATCCCTATGCCGATCTGCCCGCCCCCCTGCAACGGCATTTGCTGCGCTACTACGCCCGCCGGCATCCCCGCGGCGCGGCTATCGAGGCGGTTTTCCCGTTGGCCGCGATCCAGCGGCTCGGTCAAGCCCTCGGCGCCTATGCGGTGCTTGCACGCAAGCCCGGCCTGGCCCGGTTTGCCGACTACATCCCCGTGGCCGCCCGGCAACTGCTGCGGGCCCTGCAGGGGCAACCCTTCCCCGCGCTGCGCGCGGCGGCGCGCCGCCTCGCCCGCTGAACCGTCAGGTCTGCCCGAACAGGACGACGTAGTTCTGGCCGTACTTTTGGGCGCACATGGGACAGGTCGTGTAGAAAAACAGCAACCCTTTCAGCGATTTTCCTTTTGCGGCCAGCCGCCGTTTCAGATCGGCGATCCAGACGGGGATGGTGCGATAGGAACCTTCGTAGGCCTGCGCCAGGAACGTTCCGGCCAGCGTCGCCATTCGCACGCCGGGCACGTCTTTCTGCACTTCCAGATACAAGTCCGAACCCCACCATGAATTTTCGTCCGACAGCATCAGCATGCCGGGCTTTTCCGCGTTCGCGCAACGAATCGCGTCCAGATTCCGCGCCGCGACGCCGCCGTAGTTCAACGGGATCCGCAGGAAACTCCGCACCCGGGCCTTGACGAACTTCTTCCCGTCCAGCGCCACGAACCGCTCCTGCCAAGGGGCCGGATCGAAGCGCGGACAACATTCCTGCACGGCATTCACGACGATTCCTCCGGTGTGGGGCTGGCCCGTACTCCGCCCGCTCAATTCCAAGCCCACCAGCCCCACGCCAGGCAGCCCACCGCAACGGGCAAGGCGGCCAGCAATTGCCATTTCCGCTGGGGCATCGAACGCAAATGGCGCCCGTGCGCGTGCGCGTGGTCCTGCAGCCACTTGAGGATGGCGACCTTGGCCATGCCGTTCAGCCACAGGAAAATCATCAACGGGACGATGAACGCCATCTTGCGGGCCACGTCCACTTCCGACGGCAACGCCCATTCGTAGGCTCCGTAGCAAGCCAGGCCCGCCACCGGCAGATACAGGTTCCACGACTTCCAGCGGCGCGCGAAACGGAACGGCCACAGCGAAAGAAGCCCGCACCCCGCCAGCCCCGCGAGACACGCCTGGAGAACCATTGCTCTCATCTTGGACGGCATTCATAACCGAACCCCGGCCCCCGCGCCAGCCTTTTCCCCGCGCTCCGGCGGCCCGCGCGGAGAACGTTTGGCCGGACCGCGAGTTCCGCATTGAAGCGCGCGCCCGCGTTCCGCTAGGATGCGCCGCACAAAGGAAACCGCATGACCCGCCGCCCCGCTTCTTCCCGTTCGTCCCGCGTCGTCGTGGCGGGCGCCCAGTTCGCCGTGGTGCCCAACGACATTTCGACCAACCTGTACCGCTGCGTCTACTTCCTGCGCCGGGCCGCGGAAGACGTGGGCGCCAAGCTGCTGGTGTTTCCCGAATCGATCACGACCGGCTTCAATCCCAACTTGCCGGCCGACGCGCTCTACGAACTGCTCCCGCCCACGGAGGCCATGCTGAAGCCCATCCAGCGCGTGTGCCGCGAACTGAAGATCCACTGCGTGCTGCCCACCTACGAACGCGGCGCCCGGCGGGGGATCGTCTACAATTCGGCCTTCCTGATCGACGCGCGCGGCCGCAACCTCGGTGCCTACCGCAAGACCCATCTGTTCCCGACCGAACGCACCGCGAACAAGGGCTGGACCACGCCCGGCAACCGCTACCCCGTGTTCCGCACCGAAATCGGCACCGTGGGCATCCATGTCTGCTACGACGGCGATTTCCCCGAGGTGGCGCGCATCCTCGCCGTCAAGGGCGCCCGCATCCTCTGCCGCCCCGCCGCCCTCATGCGCAATTTCGAAATCTGGGAGGCCAGCAACAAGATGCGGGCCTACGAAAACCACGTGCACCACGTCGCCGTGAACGCCATCGGCTCCGACGCCGCCCACACGACCTATTTCGGGCATTCGATGATCGTGTCGCCCATCGCGCAGACCCTGGCGCTGGCGCGCGCGGTGGACGATCTCATCTACGCCGAGCTCGATCCCGACCCCTTCCATTGCATTACCTACGGGTCCGATACGCCCATGCAGTTCGACCACCTGCGGGACCGCAACGTGAAGGGCTACACGAAGGAGCTGTTCGCCCCGGCGCGGGTCGAGGTCGAACGGCCCGGGCCCCGCAGCGCCCCCCGCCGGACCCGCGGCTAGAAAAGGCGTGCCATTCGCCTTGCGCTGTCCTATGCTTGACAAAGCATGATGCGGACCATTCCAGGCGGACGAACAGCGGTGGCCTTGGCGGCGCTGGCCGCCGCGCTGGCGGCCACGCCGGTCCGGGCGCAGGACGCGGGGGCCGCCCCCGCCGATTCTCCCGAAGCCCTGTACCAAAGCGGCATGAGCCGTTTCGTCGCGGGCGACTACGAGCGGTCCGTCGAATTCCTGGACCAGCTCGTCAAGGTGTTCGGCAACGAACCGGAACTGCGCACGCAGATGGATCTGGCGATGTACGCGCACGCCTGCGCGCTGTACAACCTCGGCCGCCACCCCGACGCCATCAAGGCGTTCGAAGCCTATGTCGCCCAGTATCCCGCCTCCAAATACGCCGCGGAAGCCAGCTTTCGCATCGGGTCCGCCAAACAGCAACTGGAAGACTACGAACCGGCCGCGACGGCCTACCAGCAGATGCGCTCCGCCTACCTGAACTCGCCGTTCGCGGAGGACGCGCTCTTCCAAATCGGCGTGATCCGCCTGATCCAGGAGCAAAGCGCTTTGGCCGCCGCCGCCTTCCAGGATTTCCTGCAGGCCTATCCCGCCAGCCCCCTGGCCGGGCAGGCCGGCGCGTTTTGCGCGCGCGCCCTCTTCGACGCCGGCCAGGGCGCCGAGGCCATCGCCATGCTCGTCGCCCTTGAAAAACGCCCCCGCGCGTGGTCCGTCGTCTCCTACTGCAACTTCCTCGCCTTCGAAATCGGCGACTACATGTTCGACGACACCGAATACGAATCGGCCCTGAAAGCCTACCGCCGGGTCAAGCCCCGCCAGGCCATCCTGCGCCACCAGCAGAACGACCTGCGCGCGCTCGAAGCCCGGCTGAGCGCCCTCCAAGCCAGCCGCCCCGATCCCCGCGACATCCGTTCCCGTTTCCAGGAAGAACGCCGCCTCGCCAGCGAATTGGCGCAAGCCCGGGAAATGGTGGCCAAGCTCGAAGCCCTACCGGACTAC
>JAKLIL010000243.1 GCA_022709625.1 Verrucomicrobiota bacterium | reverse complement strand
GAATGACGGATGGATTTCGCAACTGCATGTCGCCGTTGGTGTTGGTGGGTACTTTCCTGTTGGCTTGCGGATGGCTGACTGGATGCCGCACCCGGCCCCCGGTCGCACCCCTGCCGCCTTTGCAGGAGATGGTTGGCGCTGCGGAGGTTTCGGCCGCTGCGTCGGGCAAGGGCGCGGATGCGCGCTTGAGGTCCGGCTTGACCATCAGCGTCACGGTGCTGGTGGGCGGCAAAATGGAAATCAGCGAACCGGCCAAGCGCATCTCCGAAGGCGGGACGATCGTTTTGCCGCTGCTGGGAGAAGTGACCGTGGCCGATCTGACCTTGGATGGCCTGCGGATCCAATTGAGCCAAAACTACCGGCAATATTTCGTCGAACCGCAAGTCATTCTCGACTTTGCGCCCGATGCGGGCAGCGGGGAAATCTCGCCGTGGGGATTCATCACCGTCTTGGGGCGCGTCAAGGCGCCGGGGCGGGTGGCCCTGCCCGCCACGCGCGATCTGACCGTCAGCGGCGCAATCCAAAAGGCGGGGGGCTTCGACACCAGCGCGAAAATGAACGCGATTCTGGTTAGCCGTCCGCTCCCGGATGGCAACATCGAAACCCGCAACGTCAACCTGAATGCCGTCGGTAAATCGGGGCGCTTGGAGGAGGATATCACCCTGGAAGCGGACGACGTGGTCTACGTGCCGGAATCGATGTTCTAGGGCGGATCCCGCGGTGGCCTGTCCAGCCCACGCCGTCCCGGTCGAATCGGGTGGAACTTGCGGACCTGCCACCCGCAATGCATCGGTTTTCGTCCGGTTGGCGTTGGGACTCTTGCTGGCCTACACGATGTGGGCCTGGGCGGGGTTGCGGCCATCCTTCCACTGGGGTGGCGTGGCAATCGCCGCCGTCTTGTTCGCTGGACTAGCGCGCTATTCCGGCCGCGCCCTTGTGCGCGATCCTTTGTTCTACGCGGGGCTGGCCTTCATGGGTCTCTTGGCCATCCAATGGGCAAATGCCGGGCGAGTGCAGTATTTCGACGTCGGCTACCAGAAATGGATGTATACGGCTCCGCGCTGGCCGCGCTGGCCTTCGGCTTTCGCCCGGACCGAGGCCCTGCAGATGCTGGCTTGGTTTTTCCCGGCCTGGGTGATCGTTTGGACGTTCCGGGCGCACCGCTGGCCCTGCCGCGAGGCGCAGGGGTTCTTGCGCTTGCTGGCCTACAACGTCGGCGCATTGGCGCTTTTCGGTCTGGTCCAAATGGCCTCGGGAACCAAGGCCATGTATTGGATGCGCCCGCTCAAGGGCCATTTTTTCGCGTCGTTCCCCTACGGCAACCATGTGGGGCCGTTCTTCGCATTGGTGGGGGCGCTAGGCGCGGGCCTGCTGCTGGCCGAATTGCTGGATGAGCGCGATCCCGCGACGAATCGCCGGACCCGGCATGCATTCCGCCTTGGCCGGTTGGCGACCTTGGCCGCCACGGCGCTGCTGTGTTTGGTGGCCGCCGTCTTGGGTTTTAGCCGCACCGGGATCATTCTGGCGGGAGGGCTGCTGCTATTTGGCGTGGGCTATGGTTGGGCCCGAGGCTGGAGCCTCCTGACCCCCGCCGGACGGGTCAACGCGGCTGCCCTCACGGTGGGGGGCTTGGCCGTGCTGTGCGCGGCGGCGATCGGAATCGGCGAAAAAGGCATCCAACGGGAGATTTCCTTGAAGAACATACCGGCCGAAATGGATTTGACTTCGTCGGAGCGCCTCGACCGGGAATTGGGCGGGCGGCCGCGGTTCGTGCTGGCCGCCGTGACCGTCTGGCTCGAACAGCCGTGGTTTGGCTGGGGCGGGTGGGGCTACAAGTACCGGGTGGCCGATCACGTGTCGCCGGAGGATTGGCCGCGATTGGAGAGAGGCGGCTGGGCCAACGTCCACGTGGATCTCCTGCAGTTTCTCGCGGAATTCGGCATCGTGGGCGTAGGCCTGCTGTCCTGCGCCTTGATCCCATTGGCGGCGGCTTGGTTGGGGGCTGCCGTCCAGCGGGGTGCGCTCAGGACGGTGGCCGGTTGTGGCCTCGCCTCGACGCTGGTTGCCAGCGTGGTGGACATTCCGTTCCGCAGTCCCGCCATTCTCTATGTCTGGTTGACCATCCTGGCCGCCGTTCCAAGGGCCTGCCGGTTGGAAGCCTCTGCCCCGCGTTCCCGGGCGTTCCCGGGCGTTCCCGAAAGGACCGAGCCATGAATACTCCCGACCTGCCGTCCGCAAATCCTGCCCCCCCGGCCTTTGGGCAGACGCCCGCGGTCCAGTCGCCCGCGCCGCCGGTATACTATGGCGGGGGCTACTACGGTGAATCGCCCCTGGCCGGCGGCGGGGCGCTGGCGGCGCTGAATCCGCTGCGCCTGCTGCAGATTGCCCGCGACAAGTGGCTGACGATCCTGCTGGCGATGCTGTTCGCCGGCGGCGGCGGCGCCTTCTATCTGTACCGCGTCACGCCCGTCTACGAAGCCGAAACCCGCCTGGAACTGAGCGTGCGCCGGCCGCGGATCGTGAACAAGCAGGATGCCATGATCGAAGAACGGGTTGGCACCGAGGACACCGCCAACATCCTTAATACGCAGATCGAGAAGTTCAAGAATCCCTCGATTCTGCCGCATGTGCTCGCCGCCTATCGGGAATTGTATCCGGACGATGCGCTCGGGGATGTGGAACTGTCGGAACGGCTGGCGCGCCATGCGAAATTCGAGATCATCCGCAACACGCGCCTGGTTCGCGTGCTCTTTGCGAGCCCGGATCCGGAGTTCGCGGTGCGCGCCTGCGCGGCGTTCGCGGCCGGGGCCGAGGCGGCCGTCCGGGCGGAAAACCGGTCGGGGTCCAACGCCGCCGTGGCGTGGCTCGAAGCCCAGGCCCAACTGCAGAAAAAGGAACTCGAGGAAGCGGATCTGGCTTTGCTCGAAGCCCGGCAACGGCACCAGATGGACGTGCTGGTCGGCCAGCGCAAGACCGTCGAGGAGTCCCTCCTGCGTTTCAACGCCCTGCTGTCCGAGATCGAAGCCATGGCGTCCGCCGAGCAGAAAATGCTGGACACTCTCGGCGCCGGCAAGCTGCCTTCCGATATTCCCGGCGCGGGGGACGTGGCCGCCGCTCTCGACCGCTGGCGGCAGGCCGTCGCGGACCGCAACGCGCTGCTGTCCCGCTATACCCTGCGGCACCCGGCCGTGGAAGCGCAGGACAAGGTGGTCGCGCTGTACCGGGATCAGGCCGCGGATGCGCTCAAGCGGGCTAAAAACACGGCGGCGGCCAATCTGCAATTGTACCAGGCCCGGGCCGACGGCATGCGCAGCAAGAAAGAAGAACTGTTGGCCACGGCTTCGCGGCTGGACGGGGAGATTCTCGTGGGTGAAATGAAGATCACGGGCCTGACCCGGACCCGCGACGCGGCGGATGCGTCCTATCTGGGCCTGCTGAACCGCATCCAGGAAGCCCGTCTCTCGGCGGACGAAAACACCGCCACGGTCAAACAGGTCGCGGCCGTGTCGCCGGCCGTCCAGGTCTATCCGCGGCCGCCGCGCATTTTGATGCTGGCGTTGGTGCTTGGACTGGCGGGCGGGTTCGGCTTGGCGTTTTTGACGGAAACGTTGGCGGATCGCGTGGTGGGCGC
>JAKLIL010000242.1 GCA_022709625.1 Verrucomicrobiota bacterium | reverse complement strand
CGCCCAGCGTGCCGACCACCTGCGCCAGTTCGCCGTTGGCCACGTCCTCGGCGCGGACGGTGATCACGTTGCCCGCGATCTGTTCGATGCGATGATAGACCTTATGCATTTTCCGAGACCTCCGCCAGCATCCCGTCGATGCGCCGCTCCAGTTGCTTGAATTCCTCCGCCTCCATCGCGACGCGGTTCCAATCCTTGGTCACCGAGGTCAGCTGCAGGAACCATTTGCGGGCGGCGTCCTTGTCCGGGAAGAAGACCCGCGCCGCCAGAATGCCGTGGATCTTCGCAAACACGTACTTCTGGCGGTCGGCGCCGGTGGCGCCGTCCACGTCGTGGAAACTGTCCTGCTGGAGGTAGGCCGCGTCGAGGAATTCGCTCTTCAGGTAGACCACGAAGTCGTCGATGCTCGTGCCTTCTTCGCCGACCACCTTCATCATCTGGCTGACTTCGTTGCCTTGCCGGAGAATTCGCCGGGCATCCGCGACCTGCCGGGGATCCACCACGCCCGGATACTTGCTCCAGCTGTCCAACGGATGGATGGCGGGATAGCGCCGGGCGTCCGAGCGCTCGCGGTTCAGGCCGTGGAACGCGCCGACGACCTTGAGCGTGGCCTGCGTCACCGGCTCGTCGAAGTTGCCGCCGGCGGGCGAGACCGTCCCGCCGATGGTCACGGATCCCGCCGTCCCGTCCTTCAGCTTGACCACCCCGCCGCGCTCGTAGAACGCCGCGATCACGGATTCGAGGTAGGCCGGGAACGCCTCTTCCCCGGGAATTTCCTCGAGCCGGCCGCTCATTTCGCGCAGCGCCTGCGCCCAGCGGCTGGTCGAGTCCGCCAGCAGCATCACGTTCAGGCCCATCTGCCGGTAGTATTCGCCGATCGTCACCGCCGTATAGACCGACGCCTCGCGCGCGGCCACCGGCATGGACGACGTGTTGCAGATGATCAGCGTGCGCTCCATCAGGCTCTTGCCCGTGCGCGGATCCGTCAGCTCGGGGAATTCGCGGAGGGTCTCCACGACTTCGCCCGCGCGCTCGCCGCACGCCGCCACGATCACGACGTCCACGTCGGCGTGGCGGCTGGTGATCTGCTGCAGCACGGTTTTGCCCGCGCCGAACGGCCCCGGAATGCAGTACACGCCGCCGCGCGCCACCGGGAAGAACGTGTCGATGATGCGCACTTTCGTCACCAGCGGCTCCACGGGGCGCCGGCGCTCGGCGTAGGCCTTGATCGGCACCTTGACCGGCCATTCCTGCACCATGGTCGCGGCCACCGTTTCGCCGCGCTCGCCGCGCAGCTTCGCCACGACGGTGTCCACGCCGTAGGAACCCGCCGCGACCGTTTCCTCGACCTTCCATTTGCCCGCCAGGCGGAACGGCACCATGATGCGGTGCTCGAAAATCCCTTCGGGGACGGTGCCAAGCGTTTCGCCCGCGGTGACTTCGTCGCCCTTGCGCGCCTTGGGGGTGTAGGCCCATTTTTTGGCGCGGTCCAACGCCTGCAGGTAGGTACCCCGCCGCAGGAAAAAGCCGCATTGCTCCGCCAGTTTCGGCAACGGATTCTGGAGGCCGTCGAACACCTGCGCCAGGAGGCCCGGCCCCAGTTCCACCGCCAGCAAATTGCCGCTGAACTCCACCGGGTCGCCTACCTTCAGGCCCGAGGTGTCTTCGAACACTTGCAGCTCCGCGTTCTCGCCGCGGATGCGGATGACTTCCGCCTTCAGGCGGACGTCGCCGGTGCGGGCGTAGCCCACCTCGCTTTGCGTCACGGGCTGGTCGAACCGCACGGTGATCAGGTTGCCGTTGATGCCCACGATTTTTCCGACGTTCTCGCTCATCTTGATCCGCCTTCGCTATTTGAAATCCGCGCCGCCACTCGCCGCCGCGTGCTCTTCCAGTTCGGAAACCAGCTGTTCGAGCCGTTCGCGGCCCGCCTCGTCCTTTCGCACCGCCCAGCGCGCGCACAGCATCAGCTTGGCCGCGAACGCCAGCACCGTCGGCAGCCCCGACGCGTCCCGCCGCGCCAAGTCGTCGGCGAACTTCCACCGCGCCTGGTCGAGGCCCAGCTCGCGCGCCAGCGGGCTCGCCTTGGCCAAGGCATCGGCGACTTCCTTGTCCAGCCACACGGCATAGCCCGCATGGGTTTTGAGGAACGGCTTCGCCTCGACGCCCAGCTTGGCGCCGCGGTTTTTCGCCGCCGTGTTGCGGATTTGCGCGTCGCCCGCCGACCAGGCCCGGGAAAAGGCCGTCCGGCCCTCGGCGGACCTGCCCGCCAACAGCAAATCCAGTTCCGCCAGGTCGTCCTTGGCCAGCGCGCCCTGGCATCTGAACCGGAACTCCTCCGGCGAAAACGGCGGCGGCGCCTCCAGCGCCAGCGCCGGCAGCGACGAAACCAGATATTGGTACAGCCCCATCGGCCCGCCTTATTCGGCCGCCTTCTTCACGATCTGCGCCAGTTCCGGCCGCAGGAAGTTGCCCAAGGATTCCGCGATCGCCTCCTTGGTGAAGTCGTGGAAGACCTGGCCGCCCTTGGCGCCCACGCGAAAGCCCTGGAAAATCCCCTTGTCGCTCTCGATCTGGATGCCGGCTGCCAGTTTGTCCTGGTATTCCTTCGCGAACGCCGCTTTCACGGCCGCCGCGTCGGCTTCGCCCAGCATCGCGACGATGCCGCTCGTCCCGCCGTCCCGGGCATAGGCTTCCGCGAGCTTGAGCAGCATTTTCGCCATCAGGTCCGGCGTCAGCGCCGCGCCGACTTTCGCGTCCACGAGGCCTCCGACCACGTCGCCGACCGCGCCGCCGATGCTGATCAGCAAATCGCGCGCCGCCTGCCTGAGCGTCGCCTGGCCCCGTTCGGCAAACGCGGCGGCGTCCTTGTCGGCCTTGGCGACCACGTCCTTCGCCTGCTTCTGCGCGTCGGCCACGATGGCCGCCGCCTTTTGCTTCGCTTCCGCCACCAGCGATTCCGCCGCCTTTTCGCCGGACTCGACTCCTTCTTTGCGGATGCGTTCGATCAGATGTTGCAGTTCTTCAGCCATGGCTTTCCCTTTGCTCCATAGAAATACGAAAACGCGCGGCTACGATACCTTGCCGCCGGCGGGGCATTCAATCCCAAAAACCCCCGACACCCCTCAAAAAAGGGGCCGGATCGGCCCCGGCGGTCCGCGGGCTACTTGGCGTTGACCCGGAGCCGGCCGGGGCCTTGGAGGCTGATTCGCAAGCCGGTCACGTTCCGGTCGTAGCCCAGATCGATATCCTGCTTGTCGCCCTTGTTGAAGCGGCGCATCACCCGGATATCGGTCTTGGCCGCGCCTTCCCGAACCGATACGACGTTCACAAGCACCGTGCCATCGGTGCATTCGACCTGCACCACGCGGACAGTGCCGGCCACGGCCACGTCGCTGGCCTGCGATTTGCTTCCCGCCGCCACTTCCCCCAGATTCCGCCAATCCGCCCTTGCCGCCGCCGCCCCCAACGCCGTTATCGCCACGATGGCCAACCACTTTTTCATGCTTGTTTTCTCCGCAGGGATCCGCTGTTCGAACGCTCCTGATTCATACCACGTCGCCCCGCGGCCATCAATATGGCTTGGCCCGATGCTTTAGGCTGGCCTCCCTCCGCCGAATGATCCATATAAAGG
>JAKLIL010000241.1 GCA_022709625.1 Verrucomicrobiota bacterium | reverse complement strand
TCGCCGCCAGATCCTGCTCGGCCATGGCTTCCTGGCGCATTTCCGCATCGCCGAGCACGATGAACTTGCCGCTTTGCTGCAGGGCGTCCGTCAGAATCGTCGTGAAGCCGTCGCCGACTTCCCACTGTCCGGACCAGCTGGATTCGTTCGGGAACTTGCTGACCGTGATCGAATAGCGCAGATTGCCTTCGGCCCGGGCCCACGAGAGGCCCAGAACGCCCGCCGCGCCAACTACCGCCAACCACTTCGAAATGCCGTTCATCGCTGTCGATCTCCTTCCGGCTGCAGCCGGTTTGGGTGTTGTTTTGCGGAAAAGATAACGGACGGCGCGCGAAACACAAGTCCGGGGACGAATTTTCGCTGCGCGCCGGCAAAAGAGGTTGACACCCGTGCGGCAAACAAGCTAAACACGCCCCCTCTGATTTAATTGAAGAAAGGCTACCCGCATGCAACCGACCTATCATCCTTCGAAGATCAAGCGCGCGCGCAAGCACGGTTTCCGCGCCCGCATGGCCACCGCCAACGGCCGCAAGGTGCTGAGCCGCCGCCGGGCCAAGGGCCGCAAGTCCTTGACCGTCAGCGACCAGAAGTAGCCCGGCGAATTGCCCCGCGCCGGGGCACGCCCGCCCATGCAACCCGGCAGCGACCGCCCGGCCGAGCCCTCCGCGAAGGGCACGCGCCGGGCGTTTTGCGTCCGGGACACCCTTGGCCGCAAGCAGCGCCTGCGCACCGCCAAGCTGTTCGAGGAGGCCTACGACCAGAACCGCCGCCGGCATGGCCGGCACATGGTGCTCTTCCTGCGCAGCGGCCCCGACGCCTCGCTGCGCCTCGGCGTGGTCGCCAGCAAGAAGGTCGGCAACGCCGTCGAGCGGGCCCGCGCCAAGCGCCGGCTGCGCGAAGCGTTCCGGCGCAACCGCGCACGCTTTACCGGGGGCGCCGACGACGTCGTGCTCGTGGCCCGGCGCTCCCTGCTGGCGGCGCCCTGGAGCGAAGTGGTCGCGGATTTGCTGCGCCTGGCCGCCCAGGCCGGCTTGACGCCGCCCGCGCCATGAATCCCATTGCCGTTGCGCTCTGTTTCCTGATCCGCGCCTACCAAAGGACAATTGGACCGTTCTTCGGGCGGTGCTGCCGCTTCGAGCCGTCGTGCTCGAATTATATGCTGGAAGCCATCCGCACGCATGGGGTACTGTACGGCGTTTTTTTGGGGCTGCGGCGCGTGTTGCGCTGCCATCCGTGGCATGCGGGCGGATTCGATCCCGTGCCGCCCAGAAAACCCTGATTTTTGAACGGAAACCGAACCGATGAAGAAAAAAGACCTGTTCCCAATCCTCCTGATCCTCGCGCTGTTCCTGGCCTATCCGACGATCGACCGGAAGGTCATGACCAAGATCTTCCCGCCGAAGGCCCGGCCGGCTCCGGCGGCCGTCGATAACGCCAAGGCCCCCGACATTCCGGCCGAGACCGCCCTCGCCGAACCCGAAGCCGCGGGCCAAGCCACCGGAGAACCGGCGGCAGCCGCCGAAACCGCCGAGGTCGAACCGGCCAGCGCCGAAGAACAGGCGCCGGAAGTCCTCTCCTCGCTGAAAAACGACCGCATCGAGCTGACGCTTTCCTCGCACGGAGCCGGGATTGTCCGCTGCGCCTTGGTCGCCCGGCGGGACGGC
The DNA here is from genome assembly GCA_022709625.1 of Verrucomicrobiota bacterium. Taxonomy (GTDB): domain Bacteria; phylum Verrucomicrobiota; class Kiritimatiellia; order CAIQIC01; family Lenti-01; genus Lenti-01. The sequence goes on along the minus strand of JAKLIL010000241.1, from coordinate 1,980 downwards.
AAACTGCAATATCCCGCTTCCAAGGGGTCCGACCAGCCGGTTGCGTTCGACTTCTCCGATCGGCCCGCCGCGGCGCCGGTGGGCTATCCCGGACTCGGCCAACGGGCCGCGTTCGAGGTGGTTGCGGCGACGGACAATGCCGTGGCCTACCGCAAGACGCTGGACAACGGCCTGGTCATCGACCGCAAGCTGACGCTCGGCGCAGGCTATCAGGTCCAGATCGAGGACCGGATTCAAAACTCCTCCGCGGCCCCCGTCGCCCTCCGGAACTACGGACTGCAAGCCGGTTTCATGGAAAACCTGCCCGGCGAAGCCGCCGGCCAGCAAGGACCGCTCCTCGGCGTGGACACTTTGACCGGCAGTGAAGCCGTCCAATACTGGGGACCCAAGTTCGAGAAGTGGTTTCCGGTCGGCGGCGACGGGAAGAGCGTCGCGCTTCCCGGCTCTGGCGAAGAGCCGATTCCCGTGGACTGGGCGGCGGTCAAGAACAAGTACTTTACGCAGGTGCTGGCCCCGGCCGAAGGCGCCGAACGCTGCTTCGTGAACGCCGCCCGCGGCCAGCCCGTCCAAACCACCTTCATGCTGTTTTTCCCGCGCACCACGGTGCCCATCGGCCGCGTCGCCGCGCGCGTGGAGATGCCGGACTACGACCTCGCCCCCGGCCAAGCCCTCGCGCAGAACGCCACCTTCTACCTCGGCCCCAAGGTCTACGCCGAACTCAAAGCCAACGGCCCCCACCAGGAAGACATTCTCCAACTGGGCTTTTGGCGCGTGATTGGCATCTGGATCTTGAAGATCATGGTCTGGATCCACGACCACGTCTGGCCCTTCAACTACGGCGTCGCCATCATCCTGCTGACCTTCCTCATCCGAATCGTCTTTTGGCCGCTGAACCATAAGTCGATGGCCAGCACCCGCCACATGCAGGAAATCCAGCCGCTGATCACGGCCGTCCGCGAGAAATACAAGGACAGCCCCCAGAAGCAGCAGCAGGAAATGATGGCGCTCTACAAGGAGCACAAGATCAACCCGATGGGCGGCTGCCTGCCGATGTTGATCCAGATTCCCGTCTTTTTCGCCCTGTTCGTCGTGCTGCGCGGCGCCATCGAGCTGCGCTTCTCCTCGTTCCTGTGGATCGCCGATCTCTCCACGCCCGAGAACCTCTTCAAGAACGTCTTGCCGTTCCCCATCAACATCCTGCCGCTGTTCATGGGCGTCACGATGTGGGTCCAGCAGAAGATGACCCCCACCAGCGACCCCCAGCAGCAGAAAATGATGATGATGATGCCCGTGCTCTTCACCTTCATGTTCTACTCCTTCCCCTCCGGCCTGTCCCTTTATTGGTCGGTCAACCAAGTCATGATGATTTTCCAGCTCGCGTGGATGAAGAAATTCCACCATGCTCCGCTGGCGAAGAAATAACCTCTGGAAAAGGAGAAACCCAATGGAAGAACTGATCAAGCAATTGACGGGCCAACTTGGAATCGGAGCCGATCAGGCCAAGGGCGGCGCCGGCCTGCTGTTTAAGCTGGCCCAAAGCAAGCTCGGCGGCGACTTCTCCAAGATCGCCGCCGCCCTCCCCGATGTCGCCGGCCTCATCAAGTCTGCTCCGGAAGCGGGCGGCGCGGCGAAACTTCTTGGCGGCCTGGCCTCGGCGCTCGGCGGCTCCAAGGCCCAGGGCCTCGCCGGCCTGGCCTCGCTGGCCGGCGGATTTTCCAAGCTCAAGCTCGATGCGGGCATGATCGGCAAGTTCGTGCCGGTCGTTTTGTCCTTCGTGCAGAGCAAGGGCGGCGGCGAACTGCAAGCCTTGCTGGCCAAGGTCCTGAAGTAGCCGCGGACACTGCGGGATTCGTACCGCGGTTCAGACAATTCCCGGCGGACTGGATTCCACGCCGTCCGTCTGGTAGGTTTTTCGTCCATGCATCCCGTGCTGTTCAGCGTGCTGGGCAAGGAAATCTACAGCTATGGCCTGATGGCCGC
>JAKLIL010000240.1 GCA_022709625.1 Verrucomicrobiota bacterium | reverse complement strand
CCAGCGCGGCCAGCAGCGCGAGCACGGGCGAATCGACGAAACGACGTGCCAGCAACCCGAGAAACCAAACGCCCAAGAGAACCGAAGCCAATCCGGCTGCGTTCCAGCCGGCGGCATGTCCGGCCCAGGGCGCAACCGCCGCGTAGATCAGCGCGAAGGGCAGATAGTATAGATTGGGCTGGAGGCGGGCGACGTCGTCGCCGAGGTTGAACTCGTAGATGTTCCGGAAGGGCGGGGAATGCCCGGTCAGGGCGTCGAGACCCAGCCAGAAGCGGTAGAGCAACTGCAGATGGTCCCCGGGCACGATGGGGCGGACCACCTGCAATTCCGGGTTGAGATTGGTGTGGGGAATCGCCTGGGAGAACACCTGCGGAAGTGGCCAAGCCACGATGGCCCACAACGCGAGTCCGGCCAGCAGCAGCAGGCCGGCGAAACCGACTTGGGCGCGCAACGGATGCGGATTCACAAGCCGAAGCGTACGGCATGGCGCGGCCAGGGGGCAAGCAAAAGGCCGACCCGCCCGCGCCGCGCGCGGGCCCGGACGGCCGGGATGTAAATATGTAAATATCGCGTTAAAAAAACGGATTGTGCTTGCTGCTTGTATCGCAGTGGGGACAATAAAACGCCAAGCGTGGGCATGTGGATGGATCATCCAAGGAGGGAACCATGACAAGAACGATCCTGCTGGCGGCGGTTCTGGTGACGGGTGGATGGACAACAGGATGGGCGGACGACCATGGCGATTCGCCCAGCGCGGCGACGCCGTTGGCCGTCGGCAGCATCTCAGCCGGCATGCTCGACAGTGCCGGCGATGTCGATTATTTCCAGACCGTTTGGAATCCGGGCAAATGGATCGCTTGTGCGCTCTTTGCCGACGAGGAATGGAAAATCGATTTGCAGGTGGAGGACGAGTACGGACAAATCTGGGCCCATGGCGGGCAAAATGTTGCCATTCTGGGTAATCATTGGGATGACCTGGTGGTGACCAATTATCCCCTTGTCCGTTACAATTCAGCGTATTCCGGCAGCGAGGATGCGTATCACCTGGCCGCTGTCCAATTCCCGGATTCCTCCGCGCCACTGAACACGTTGATTCCATTCACCTTGACCGATGCACACCGAGTGGAATCTATGGTTTTTGAAACCAGCCCCGGCCAGACCTACGCCATCGGCATGGGTCGGCAGGATGATGTGAACGATTCTCAAAGCGATCCGCAGCTTGTGTATGAAGACCAGCATATTACTTCCCCCGAAAGCTGGTGGTCAAGAAGAGGCATGATTTACAAAAGCAGGCATGTCGCGATTGAATCCTTTTCGGAATCGGGGTTTCTGCGAACCGTGATCCACAACCCCGAGTGGAGCCAAATGACACCGGAAGGCGATGCCATGGGAGTTCGGGTGAAGTCCGTCTCGATCGTTTCATTGAACGATGGCATGGGGACTGGCCGGATTGAAGCCCCCTGCGAGGTGGACGTGTGGACGGGGGTACTCTCTCCGGATACTCGCTACGCAGTGTGGTTGACCGACCCCGATGGCAGCCTGCGAAGTTCGTGGAATGATAAATATGACGTTGGCGTGTTCATGGTCGCGGGCGGCGATTACGGGATGATAGATTCATCCGAGTCGGGCAAATTGGCGTTCGATTCCCGTCCCGCCGGAATTGCTGACAGCTATGCGTTCTCGGTGTTTGCCGTGGAAGCAAAAACCAATGACTATATCCTTCATGTTCAATCACATGTGGACGACTATGGCCGGTGGGATGGCGACACACCGCAGATTGGGGCTGCCACGCCTAACGTGACCGCCACGGGGAATTTGGAAGTGCCGCCGGATGAGGATGTTTTTCAGGTTGCCATGGCCGCCGGCATGACCTACGCCTTCTATTCTCCCGATGAAGACTCCTTTTCCTTCCACATGAGTGGCGATTATGGGTGGTCCAGCTACTATTCGGGCGACCTTTTCACGGCCCCGGAAGCCGGCACGGGCGGAGTGCGTGTGGAGCACGGCGGGCGCTACGACGCCACCACGGGCGCCTACCAGTTCGTGGTCAGCGGATTCATGGATGATGCCGACAACGACAAGGCTCACGCCATTCCCCTGACGGTAGGCGGTCCCGCCGTGGCGAACGACTTCAAGGCCCCTGGCGACACCGACTGGTTCGTGTTCAACGTGGTGACGGGCAAGACCTATACCCTGTCGGCCGGCGCGGGGCGGGAGTTGAGCATCTACTACACGAACGAATGGCGCCGCCGGTCGGGGAAAGTGCCGGCCCTCGATTTTCCCGCCGATTACACCGGTCCCTGCTACGCCACCGTCCGGGCGGCGCCCTCGAACGGCGCCTATACCGTGCAGGTGGCCGAAGAAGGCGCGAGCGATCCCTACGGAGATTGGGCGGACGGCATTGATTGGCAAGGCAAGCCCAGCGGCGCCGGCGACGATGCCGACGGCGATGGATTCACCAACGACCAGGAACGCATCGCCGGCACCGATCCAACGGCGGAAGGCGATTTGTTCAAGGCCACGGCCGCCACGACGACCCCCGGCGGCGATGGCATTGTGCTGGGCACCGCCTTGGCCGGCCGGGTCTATACCGCCCGCTACACCACCGACCTGAGGCTCGACTGGAGCCTCTGGCTGCCGGCGACGCTCTCCATCGTCGGCGACCAGATCGTCGCTCCGCTCGATCCCGCCCGGCCCAACGCCGTCTATCGGTTGATCGTCGAATTGGACTGAAGCGTCCCGCGTTCGCGGGGCATCCGCAAATCCGGATTTGATTCGCCCGCCGGCTTGCCCCTATGATGGCGCCGGCACTGGAAGAAGCATGCGGGCGATCCATCAAATCGTGGCGGGCTACGCCAACGGCGACGCCATCAGCAACGAGGCGCGGGCCATGCGTGGCTTGTTCCGGTCGTGGGGGTACGAATCCGGCATCTATTCGGAGCATAAGCGCATCCTGCCCGAACTGCGCGGCGAGGCGCGCGACCTGGCGGCCAGCCGGGGAGACTTCCGGCCGGACGACGTCGTGCTGCTGCATCTGTCGATCGGTTCGGACGTGAACGACGTCTTCCCGGCGTTGCCGGGGCGCAAGGCGATCCTGTACCACAACATCACGCCGCCGGAGTATTTCCGGGGCGTGCAGGAGCAGACCGCCCATCTGCTGGCGCGCGGCCGCCAGCAGGCCCGGGCCTTGGCGGGCAAGGCGGAAATCGTCATGGCCGACAGCCGGTTCAATGCGGAGGAAATCGCCGCGATGGGCCACGCAAACCCGCAGGTCCTGCCCTTGGTGATCGATTTCTCCCTCCTGCGGACGAAACCCGACCGGCGCATCCTGCGGCAGTGCCGGGATGGGATGGTGAACATCCTGTTCGTGGGCCGCTGCGCGCCGAACAAGAAGATCGAGGATATGCTGAACGCCTTCTACTATTTCCAGCGCTACGTGCAGCCGGCGTCCCGCCTGATCCACGTCGGTTCCTACGCGGGCATGGAGCAGTACCACGCGTTGTTGCTGACGCGGCTGCGGGAGCTGCAGCTGCGGAACGTCGAACTGGTGGGGGCGGTGCGGCAGGACGAATTGAACGCCTACTACGCGGTGGCCCGGGCCTTCCTGTGCCTGAGCGACCACGAAGGATTCTGCATCCCGCTGCTGGAAGC
>JAKLIL010000024.1 GCA_022709625.1 Verrucomicrobiota bacterium | reverse complement strand
CCGAGATCGAACACCGGCCGGATGGTAGACGTGCCGTTGGTCAGGTTGATCACGCCGCCGACCAGCCCGCGGGTGTTGAGGGAAGCCGTAGCGGGGGCGGCGGAGGGCTTCCGGGCGGAGGAAATCCAGGGTCCGTAGCCGTTGCCAACGCGGTTGTAGAGATGCTTCCAGGTATAATCCGAGATCCAATTGTTGGGGCAATAGCTCATTAAATCGCCAGTGCCCCAGAGCGGCAGCAGTTTCCGGCGATAGGCGTTGAAACCGAGATGGCCGGCCGTTTCGTCGGACATCGTGCCGTTGATGTACGGATAGGAAGAGTCGGTGTTGCGCGGATTCCCGCAGCCGGCAACATGTCTGCGACCGTAGTTGTGGCCTAGTTCGTGGGCCAAGACCCAGGCGCTGAAACGTGTTTTGTAGAAGTCGTAGGTGACATCGTGCCCTACCAGGGATGCCGCGTGGGTCACGGAAATGTCATCACCGGTCGATCCAACGCCGCTGAAGCCGTTCTGCAACGCGTCCATGGGAATCAAGGTCATGTAGTGATCAAAACCACCGGGCTCGGCCAGGGTGCCGCCCACGCCCTCGATCTTGCGCCAGAACAAGGCAATCAGCACGGAATCCGTGTCGTCGTCCGTCGGAACGAACTCATAGGGCGAAGTGCCATCAAGGCCAAGAAAACCGTCGCGTTCCTCAATCGGCGGGGTACGGGGATATTCCACGCGCAGTTCCGAAGTCGGCAGCAGCAGCGCCGCCTGCTCGAACATTTCGCGGTGGTCGCTGCGGCGGCGGTCGATGGTGCCGTAGTGGGTGCGTGCCGGGATCACTTTGATCCCGATCGGCACCTTCTGGGTGAAGGTGGCGTTTACCGTGCGGACATTGTCGGCGTAGTTGGTTTCGCGCAGGGCGCGGGCGGGATTGAGTTCCGCGCGCAAGGCGATGGTGCCATTGGCCGTCCACGATTCGGGCAGGCGGAACCAGAATCCTTCTTGCGGATTACGCCACGGAGGCTCGTTGGTTGCCGCCGCCACGCGCACCCGGACGGGCGCATTGGTGGTGATGGTTGCGATGCCCAGGACGGGATCCGGCACCAGCGGCGAGCCGGGCATCGGCCAGCCGCCCACGGATCCATGCAAGACCATTGGGGAAGAGAGCGTGAGCGCAGATTCCCCCGCGCTGCTGGACAGGATTTGGGCGAACACGCGCACCTGCGTCGGCTTGGCGGCCACCAGCGGCACGTCGTTGGACGGGCTTTGCACGGCTTGGATCACCTCCATGCCCACGATGGCCAGATTGCGTTGGATGGCGGCCGCGCCGACCGGCAGCCGCATGACGGTGTTGCCGTTGCGCAGCCAGCAGACATAGCGGTCGGTGGAGCAGAGCGATTTGGCCTCGTGGTCCAGGGCGGCCACTTCCTCCGAGGCGGCGTCGAACGCGACGGCGCTGCGCCGGCGCAGCGAACCGCCTATCTGGTAGAACAGCCGGTTGTCCGCCACGGCCATGGATGCGAACGGCTGCGGGGACGGCGTCGCTTCCGTGCCCAGAAGCACGGCCGCGGCCAGATTGGCGATGGGGGCCGAATAGAAGGAAACGTGGGTTTGCGCCGCGTTGATCGTGGCCCAGGCGAGGCGGTCGCCGCCGGCAAACGGGGACTGGACGTGGGGGGTCATGCAAAAGGCATTGGACGCGACGGTGAATTCCACCCAGGCATGGTCGATGTCCGGAAAGTGCGTTCGGACAAAGCGCGAGAGGCGATTGTTGCCCAGCAAGGCCAGCACTTCGTTGGAACTGACGGGAATGATCGCCCGGAACCACGTGGCGCCGGGGCCGGTGGAACGGTCGGCAATGAGCTCGGGGGCGGGCTCGGGACCGGACCAGGGATCCTCGACCCGCCAGAGGCGCGCCTGGTCGAGGAATTCTCCGGTTTCGTCCGTCAGGAAAAAATAGTTGCCAACCGCGGCCAGGTGGCTCACGGGCGTAATGCGGTTGGCATCTGGAACGGGCCGGCGCAACTGGAGGCCGCGGTCCGACACTTCGTAGATGAAACCGCTTTCGAAATAGAAAACGGTCAGATCGTCGTTTTTGACCGCGATCGCGCCGGGAAGCGGATTGGTATTGCTGGCGGCGCCGACGCCCCACGGCAGCAACTGCCGACCGCCGACCGTCCACCGGTCGTCCACAGAATAAGAGTCGATGTGAGACTTATTTGAAAGCGCCGTCGGAGTGGTGGCTTTCCAAACCAGTTTGCCGCTACGATTCAGCACCAGTTGGTCGCCTTCGATGCTCCGGACGTATTCCTCGACTTGGGCCTGGACCTGCACAGCGCCAAAACACAACAACGCAAGAACGGCATGCCAACCGGAATTTCCAAAACCAGCAGGGTAGAATTTCATAGGGATTTCCTTTACGCTTCGATATAGTATACTATTCAAGTCTATTTAGTATAATATATTTTGATATTCGCATTTAATATATTTATATCTCATGTAATTGCAATATATTGTATTTATATATCTATATTGTTGATATTTATTGAAAATCCAGTAGAATACTTGTACAAGAAAAAAATTAAGGCCAGCTAGGAGGTTGCGCTTATGAAGACGGGTCGGGTCGGTTTTCTCGTTTCAGGCCTCATGATTCCCAGTTGCTTGGCGCTGGCCCAAGGTTCGCTGACGCCTGCCGGCCCCCCAGGCCCCACGATGCGGACCTTGCAGCAGATCGAACCGCGCACGCCGATCGATTCTCTCCCCTTCACCATCAGCGAACCGGGATCGTATTATCTGGCTTACGGCGTGAGTGCCACGGAACCCACGAACAGCGGGATATGGATCACCGTTTCCGACGTGGTGCTCGATCTGAACAACTTTACGCTTGCCGGCGGCCCGGGTTCGTCCACCCACGGCATCGAAGTCGCGCCCGGCGCGAACGTGGCCATCCGCAACGGGACGATCCGAAATTGGGGCGGCAACGGCATCGAGGCGCCGGAAGTCGCCAATCTGGTCGTGGAGAACGTCGTCTTGAAGAACAACGCCGGGCACGGCCTGCATTTCAGCTCGGGCGAACTGGACGGAGTGGAATCGCACGACAACGGCGGGGCGGGCCTCTTCTCCACGAAGCCCGTTCCGGGAGTCGGCATCGTGGTAAAACGGAACCCGGGTTCCGGTGCCCGCCTCAACCGCAACGGCGGTGGCGGCTTTGTGTTGGCCGGCGATTTCGACGTAGAATTCAGCGGCGTGATTCACGGCAACACCGGCCACGGCATTGCCTGGGCGCCGGCCACGCCCACCGACGGCCTCCGCCTGAAACTGGAGGATTGCGACAGCTCCCACAACACCGGCGACGGCCTGCATCTCGCCGGCGCCAGTTCCGCCGAGGCCTGGTGCGAAATGGCCGACGTCTCTTTCAGCCACAACGGCGGCGGCGGCGTGTTCGTCTCCAAGCCGGTGCCCGGCATCGGCATCGTCGTGAAGAAAAACCCCGGCTCCGGCGCCCGGATCGCCAACAACGGCGCCGGCGGCCTGGTGCTGGCGGGCGACTGCGACGTGGAATTCGCCGGCCTGGTTTCCGACAACGTCGGCCACGGCATTTCCTGGGAGCCCTTGAATCCGGCCGACCGCATCACCTTCAAGGCCAAGGAAGGCGCCAGCGTTCACAACACCGGCGACGGACTGCACTTCGCGGCTTCCGGACCCGTGGACGCCACCTGCGACCTGGCCGAATTTTCATTTGAACGCAACGGCGGCGACGGGGTGCACATCGCCCTGCCCCACCCCGATTCCCGACTCGATTACCAACATCGCCAGGGCCGCCTGCTGGAAAATACCGGCGACGGCGCCAACATCACCGCCGGCAGAAACGGCCGACAGGGCTTCTTCGACATCACCGCCGCCCGCAACGACGGCAAGGGCTTGAACAAGGTGGACGGCGGTTCCAATCCCGGCATCGTGGAGCGTTGCGTCATTCAAGACAACGGCGACATTGGATTGAATCTCGAAGGCGGTTCCTGGACCTTGGCGGACAGCGTGATCAAGGGCAACGGCGGCGACGGTGTCGCGGTGGGTGCAAGAAAATACACCAAAACCGGCCACGTGACGATTTTGAAGCGCGGCGGCACGGCGGCGGACAATGCCGGCGCCGGCGTCCGCGTCTATCCGCTGGAAGATGGCGCCCAAATCCAGGTGGTGGTGGAAGATTCGAGTCTGGCCGGCAACACGGGATCCGGACTCGAGGTCGAAGCCGACCGCCTAGGTTCCGGAGGGGCGGTTTCCGTGCGGGACAGTTCCGTTTCCGGCAACGGCGGCAGCGGCATCTCCCTTGCTTCCACCGCCAGTTCCACCGGCCTGGCTTATCAAATCGCCGGCGGCGATTGCGACGACAACGAGAAAGACGGCATCGCCATCATGGACCCGCGCGTGACCGGCGGCACCGTCCACGGAACCCGCGTGAGCGGCAACGCCGCGAACGGCCTGGACATCGAGGGCGGGCGGGTCACCTTGGATTCCTGCGACATCCACGAGAACGGCGGCGACGGCGTGGTGGTGGCCGCCAAGGAGCGCGAAAAAAAGGGGCATGTGACGCTGATCAAGCGCACAGGCTCCGCCGAGCGCAACGGCGGCAACGGGGTACGGGTCTACGCCATCGAGCCCGGCGCCGAATGCCGCGTGATCCTGGACCATTCCCGATTGTCGGGCAACGGCAGCAACGGGCTCCATGTGGCGGCGGTCCCGTCCGGCTCCAGCATCGCGCTTGACTGGCTGGACAGTTCGGCCAGCGGCAACGGCGGCAGCGGAATGCTGATCGTTCCCGTGGCCATGGACAAGGGCCTGCGCTTCCGGGCCGACGGGGGCGATTGCGACGACAACGTCGCCGGCGGCATCACCGTGGACGGCGACGGCGTGGACGTTTGCACCGTGCGCGGCCTTTCGCTCCGCGGCAACGGCGCCTGGGGTGTAAACGCGCGGGGCGGCATCTGGCGCTTCGCGGATTGCACGGCCGCGGACAACCCGGACGGCGGCTTCCGCATGCACAAGCCCATCCAGGTGTACCGCGGTCGCTGGGGCGACTTCGCGTTCGCAGATTGCGACGCCGTGGCCAACGGCATGGCCGGCATTGCCATTTATGGATTCGATGTCGCTACAACTGCCCGCGTGGACATTGCCGGCGGACGCGTTGCCGCCAACACCGGCGGGGCAGGTATCGACCTGAGTTCCTCGCCGGGCAGCAAGGGTCGAATTCACGGAGTGGCGGTGGCGGATAACACCGGTCACGGCATCTATTCGGAGGGCAGCGGGTGGTCCATCACCGACAACCGCGTGGCCGGCAACGGCAACACCGGCATTTTCGTGGCCGGCAATGGCCACCACCTTGCCCGCAACGAGCTTGCAGACAATTCGATCGGCATCTACCTCGAAGGCACCGGCAGCGCCGTGCGCGAAAACACATATAGCGGCATGGCTCCCGGCGGGGGCCTTCCCCAAACACCCTACGTCGACGGCAGCGGCGCCAACGCCGTTGCGCCGCTCCAAAACGTAGCCGCCGGCATGAATCCTTTGGGCAACGTGGAGTTCTAGGAAGGGCCACCCATGCGCAACCGGTTTCCGCCCCTGTTCTTTCGCGCGCCGGCAACGGTGCTTGCACTCGGTTGCGTTTGCGGCCTTGGCCGGCTCCCGGCGCGGGCCGATTCAACCGTGAACGCCGCCAACCGCCATGCCTATGGGGCGAATATCGGCTGGCTCGACGCCCGCGCCGACGGCACCAACGGCGCGGTGATTGGGCAGTCATACTGTTCGGGCTACCTCTGGGGCGCCAACATCGGTTGGATCGGTCTCGGCAACGGTCCGACCAACGGATTCCACTATTCGAACGCCTCCGCCACCGACTGGGGCGTGAACCACGATGGCGTCGGCAACCTGCGCGGCCAGGCCTACGGCGCAAACGTCGGTTGGATCGTCTTCGCGCCCACCGGCAATCCACGCGTGGACCTCTCGACCGGCGTCTTGAGCGGCTACGCCTGGGGCGCCAACGTCGGCTGGATCGCCTTGAACACCCATCCGGCCTTCGTACAAACCGACGTCCTTGATCCCGGGCCCGATACCGATGCCGACGGCATCCCCGACCCCTGGGAACTTGCCAAGGTCGGCGACCTTGCCACCTACGGGCCTGCGCCGCACGACGACGACCACGACGGCGAATCCGACGTGGAAGAGTACCGCGCCGACACCGATCCCGGCGACGACACGAGCTTCCTGCACATCACGGATTTCACCAAGCTCGCCGCCACCGGCCGCGTGACGTGGACGGTCGCGCCCACGCGCCTCTACCGGCTGGAACATGCAGAAACCGCCACCAACGGCGCCCCGTGGGTGGATAGCGGCTTCGGCATCATCGCTCCCGGCGGCGAGCCCACGTTGACCCGCGACGCCGCCGTACCCGCCACCCCCACCCGTTTCTTCCGCGCCAGGGCCATTATCCCCTTGGCCCCTTGAAACTATGGCTTAACCGCTACCGCGACTTCAGCCAAACGGCGCGACGACGTCGATGCCGGGAAACATTTCGCGCACCCGCGCCTCGTCCTTGGCTTCGAACAGCAATTTGACGTTGGGCCCGGCGTCCATGGTGAACCACAGCGGCAGGCCGGTGGCGCGCACCGCCCAGATGGTCCGCATCGCCGCCACGGTTTCCGGCAAGGCGTAGAGGAGCGGCGGGCGCGTGGCGGCCATCAGGGCGTGCATGGCCAAGGCGTTGCCCTCGGCAATCGCGCCCAGGGCCGCGAAATCCTTGCGGGCGATGGCCGCCTTGAGTTCCGCCAAATCCCGCGCTACCCGCGCCGGCCATTCGCGGTAGAATTCGCAGGTCTCGACGCAGCGCTTCATGCCCGCGCGCGACCCAACCGGTTTCTCCTCCGCGCACAGCACCAGCGCCCCCACGCGCAGTTCCGGCCATTCCGCGGCGACCCGCTCGGCGTAGGAATCCATTCCGTCGGCGGCCTGCCCCGCATGCCACTCCACGAAGCCGTCCGCCAAGCTGCGCGCGGCGCTGCCGCTGCCCAGCCGCGCCAGAATCGAGAGTTCCCGCGGCGCCAGGCCCCAGCCAAACAGCGCGTCCGCCGCCTTCGCCAGCGCCGCGAAGCCCGACGCCGACGACGCGAAACCCGCCGCGGTGGGCACCGTGTTCCGGGCCTGCACCGCAAAGAAAAAATCCCGCGGACGGAACAAATCCAGATAGGCGCTCGCCCGTTTCGCGAACGAACCGTCCGCCGGCAAATGCGCCCCGTTCAACCGGATTTCATCCGCCGGTCCCGCCGCCCGGGACAGTTCCACGTGCGATCCCAGCGGTCCCAGCGAAACCGACAGGCTGCCGGTCACGGGCAGGTTCAGCGCCTCGTCGCGCTTGCCCCAGTATTTCACCAGCGCGATGTTCGCCGGCACATAGACCTTCGCCGTTCCCTTGGGCTGGTCGGTGCGGTCCGCCAGGATCCGCCGGACCACTTCCCGCGGGGCCGTCACGGGATAGGCTCCACGGCCGCGCCGTTCGGATCGACCTTCACCGCCAGCGCCGGCGCGCCCCAGTCGGTCCGCATCGCCTTGCCCAGCCCCACCACGCAGTCGCCCAGCCCCGAGCCCGAAATCTTGCTGCCGTGGATCTTGGGATCCGCCCGCAGGGCGAAGACCAGTTCCGCCAGCTTGGCGTTGTTCACGCCCAAGGCGTCCATCAAGCCCTGGTTGATGTTCATCAGTTCGCCCATGGAGGTCCAGTCCCCGCGCGCGGCCGCTTCGAACGCCTGCTGCACCGTCTTGCCGATCAAATCGTCCAACTCGTCGAAAAGCGCAGGCTGCTTGCGGCGGTTTTCCTCGACGATGGCGATGACTTCCGGCGTCGGGGTTTTGCTGCCGGAGTAGAGCACGGTCAGCGGCGGGGCCGTGGACAATTTGACCGCCTCCTGCGTTTCGGCGAAATAGCGCAGGCAACCGCCGTACACGCTCGCGGCGACGTCGGCGCCCGAGCCCACGCCGCCCTGCACCTTGCGGACGGTTTTCGCGCCGACCTCCAGCAGCCCGCGGGGATCGAGCGGCTGGCCTTGCGCGCCCGCCAGCGCGGCCAGCGTCGCCACCGTCACGGCCGCGCTCGATCCCAGGCCCATTTGGTGCGACATCTCCGATTTGACGTCGAGATCGAAGCCCTGGGCCAGCCCTTCCTTGGCCGCGCGGATCGCGCCCAGCACGAAGCGAAAGCTTTCGTTGGGCGCCAATTCGTCCAGCGTGGTTTCGTGCGCGCCCAGGACCGAATGCAGGCGCAACACGTTGTCCGCGCGCGGAACGAGTTTGATTTTCAGGCGCTTGTTGATGGCGCAGACGAGGGCGGGCTGGCCGCGCAGGACCGCGTGTTCGCCCATGAGCATGAGACTGCCGGGCGCGGAAGCTTTAACGGCGCGCAAGGTCATGGAAAACGGAATCAAACGACCCGCACGCCCAGCGGATCCGGGCGCACGGTCATCAGTTCGTAGCCGTACTTTGCGCACAGCTCGCCCGGCGATTCCTTCGCGGCCACCAGAACCATGCCGCCGGCATCCCCCGCCACGGCGCCGGCGCCGCAAATCTTCGCCGCCGCCCCCGCGGCTTCCGTTTCGGCCACGAATTCCGCCACGCGCCCCGGCACCACGCCGATTTCGTTCAGCAGCCGGTGGTTGTCGCGCAGCGCCCGCTGGAACGCCCGCAGATCGTCGTGCAACAGCGCCTTCTGCATGTGGTTGGTCGCGATCTCGAACTCGTCCCACACGGCGTGGCGGGAACCGAGGCGCTTCGCGACCGCCGCCACCGCTTCGCCCGTCGTGGTCGCCGGCGCACCCGTGTTCACGATGTACAGCGGCACGCGCGGCAGCGGCAATTCCTGCGCCTCGCCGTTCTGGAACCGCACGCAGCCGCCGTGCATGGACACGTAGGTGTCGAGCCCGCTGGCCTGGCCATGCTGCATGTTTTCGACCTCGAGGCTGTAGCGCGAGTACCACTCCGGCCGGAATTCCACCCGGTAGTAGTGTCCCAGGCCCCGCAGCACGCTCAGGATCGTCGCGGCCGAAGATCCCATCCCGCATCCGATCGGGATGTTCGAGCTCAGGCGCACGTTGACGCCCCCGCCCATCTTCAGGTGCAGCCCGTCCAGAATCGTCACGAAGGCGTACTGGAACAAATCCACCGGCTTGCGCAGCACGTCGCGGATCGTCAGTTTGCCGGCCAGGAATTCCTCGTAGTTGCGCTCGACGCGGGCGTGGAAATCCCGCAACGTCCGCAGCGTGAACGACTCCCGCGCCGCTTGCAGGTTGGGCAGCTCGAACGATACCGTCTCCTCCGCGCCTTCCATCGTGACGAAGGCCTGCGCGTTGCGGTTGACCGCCATCGCGAGGGCCGGGCGCCCGTAGACCACCGCATGCTCCCCGCTCAGGATCAATTTGCCTGGAGCAACTGCTCTCATTTCCCCAAATACTTTACGCCTTCCCCGGCGCCTTGTAAAGCGCCCCACCGGCCTCCCGCCGGCGGTCGCATGGGCGCGATCGGCGCTGGCGTCTCCCGCCGGCGCATGGCAGAATCCCGACATGAGCAGGAACCGGTCGCCGCAGGAACGGGAGCGGCGGGCTTGGACGGCCGTCGCCGCCTGGACCGCCTTCATCTACCTTGCGGTTCCGTTTGCGCGCAAAATCCAGGAGGCGGTCGATGCGCAGGGCGGCCGCCGCCTGTTTCTTTGGATCACGTTGCTGGCGTTCGGGATGGTCGCCGGCGCCGCGATCCAGGCGTGGCGCCGCGGCCGCTGGCAAGCCACGCCGGCGCAGTGGACGGCCCTGGCGACGGTGCTGGGACTCTTCACCTGGTTGGCATGGTCGCTGCGCGCGAATCCCGAAGAGGCGTTCCATTTCGTCCAGTACGGCGGTTTGGGCCTGTTGCTTTTCCCCGCGCTGGCCCATCGACTGGCGGATCCTTCGATCTACCTCGCCGGGGCGTTGCTGGGCGCCGCCATCGGCATCGGCGACGAGTTGATCCAATGGCTGGTGCCGAACCGCTACTTCGACTACCGCGATCTCGGCATCAATGCCTGGGCGGGCGCGCTGGCCCAGGCGGGGCTTTGGGCCGGCATCCGGCCGGCCGGCGTGCGCGGAGGTTTTTCCCGACGCGGGACGCGCTGGGTTTGCGCCGCGCTGGCGGGCAACGCGCTGCTGCTGCTGTTCTGCACGCAAAACACCCCGGCCTTCCAGGCGGCTTGCGCGCGCTGGCTGCCCCCCCTGGCCGCCGTGAACGAGTCCACCGCCGAATACGGCTACCGCATCGCGGCCGGCACCGGCACCGTTTTCTTCTCCCGGCTCGCGCCCGCGGAACTGCGCCGCCAGGACCGGGAACGCGGCGATGCCGCCGCGCAACTCATCGGCCGCTACCGCGGCGATTCGGCCTATCTCCGTTTCCTGCGCGAAATCCCCGCCCACCGCGAACCGCTGGCCGTCGAAGCGCGCATCCACCTTTTCCGCCGCGACCGCTACGCCGTCGACGCCCGCCACCTGCCGCCCGGGCCGCACCGCCAATTCTCCGCCGAGGTCGCCTGGCGCGAACAGCAAATTCTGACCGAATGGTTTCCCCGCACGCTGGCGGCCTCGCCCTTCGCCTGGCCCCCCGCGAAGACGGCGCAAATGCAGGCCCGGCGCGGCCCGCCCGCGCCGCGCTACGTCAGTCCCGTGGGCCGCGGCATGATCACCCGCGCGTCCCGGCGCACGCTGGGCTTGGCTTTGGCCGCCGTCTTGGTCGCCGCGTTGGCGGGGGAGCGCGCGGCCGCCCGGAGACAACCGCCATGAAGAACCCCATCCGCTCCCGCCTCCGCCCCGGAACATGGCGCCGCCGCGCGGCGCTGGTCGGCGCGCTGCTGGCCCTGCTGCCATGCGGCCCCGCCTGCCGGCCGCGCCCGTCGGCTCCCGCCCTCCTCAAGGTGGTGTTCTTCACGGACGTCCACGCCCGCACGGAATGGGAAACGCCGCAGGCCCTGGCCCGCGCCGCCGCCGCCATCGCCGCTGAAAACGCCGACCTCGTGATCTGCGGCGGCGACTTGATCACCGACGGCTACTCCGCCGCCCCCGGACAGGTCGCGCCGCGCTGGGACGCCTATCTCCGCATGCACGCCGCCATCCGCCCCGCGCCCGTCTGCGCGATCGGCAACCACGACCTGGTCGGCGTGGCCCCCGCCGACGGCTCCCCGCCCGCGGCCGATCCGCGCGCCGAATTCCGCGAACGCCTCGGCCTCGCTTCCACGTATCGTTCCTTCGATTTCCGCGGCTACCATTTCATTCTGCTCGATCCCATCGACCCCGCGGAAGGCGCCGAACCCTACCGCGGCTTCGTGGGCCCCGACCAAATGCGCTGGCTGCACGCGGACCTCGCCCGCACCCCGCCGGACGTTCCGATCGTCCTCGTCAGCCATCTCCCGCTGCTGACGGGCTTCTACCAGATAACCGCCGGCCTCGAAACGCCCGTCCCCGCCAACCGCGGCGTGGTCAACAACCGCGAAGTGCTCGCCGCCTTGGCGAACCACCGCCTCCTCGCGGTGCTGCAGGGCCACCTGCATGTGGATGAAACGCTGCGGTGGGGCAGCACCACGTTCGTCACCGGCGGCGCCGTCTGCGGCAAGTGGTGGCGCGGCGCGTGGCAGGGCACCCCCGAAGGCTACGGCGTACTGCGCCTGTGCCCCGACCGCGTCGAATGGGAATACCGCCCCTACGGCTGGGAAGCGCGCCGGCCCGC
>JAKLIL010000239.1 GCA_022709625.1 Verrucomicrobiota bacterium | reverse complement strand
GCTTCAACGGAGCGCTCGGCGAACTTCTCCGGCACGGTCCGGAGTCCGTGGACTACGTCGAACTCGATCCCGTGCTGATCGATCTCGCGCGGAAATTCGCCGCCCCGGTCCGGCGCGCGGCGCTGGCCGACCCGCGCGTCCACGTCCTGAACGTGGACGGGCGGGTCCACCTCAACCGGCTGGCGGCGGCGGGCGCCGCCGCAGCGTACGACGTGGTCATCGTCAATCTGCCTAATCCCGCCACGGCGCTGATCAACCGGTTCTACACCCGCGAGTTTTTCCGCGCCGTCCGGCGGCAACTGGCGCCCGGCGGCGTGCTGGCCGTCCGCCTCGCGTTTTCCCCGGACTATCTGGGGCCGGAACTCGCCCACCTCGGAACCTGCATCGACCGGACCCTGCGGGCGGAATTCGGCGCGGTCGCCATCCTGCCGGACTACGAAATCTTTTATCTGGCGACGGTCGCCGCGGCGCCGCCGCCGACCGCCGCCGAACTGGCCGCGCGCTACCAGGAACGCAACTTGCGCACGGATTTCGTCGTGCCGCCTTATCTGGAATACCGGCTGTCCACCGATCGCATCGGGCAAGCGCGGGCGGTCTTTGCGGCAAACACGACCGCGCGGATCAACCGCGACGGACGGCCCATCGCGTGCCATTACAATTTGGCCTACTGGCTGCGCTCGTTCCATCCCCGCGCCGCGGAAATCGCCAATCGTCTGGGTGCGCTCGGCTGGCCGTGGGGCGCGGGAGCGGCGGCGGCGGCCGTGCTGGGCCTGGCGCTGGCCGGCCGCGGCCGCGGCGCGCGCCGCCTCGGCGCGTGGGCCATGGGTATCGGCAGTTTCACCCTCATGGCAGGCGAACTGGTTCTGCTGCTCGCCTTCCAGACCTTCTGCGGCTATCTCTACTACAAGCTGGCGCTGATTCTCGCGGCGCTGATGCTGGGCATGGCGCTGGGGACGGCGCTGGGCACCCGCTGGCCTGCCAATGCACGGCCACAAACGCTGGCGGGCATGCATGCGGGCCTGGCCGCCTACGCCGTCGGGCTGGCCCTCTTCCTGCATTTTGCGGGCAACATGGCCTGGCGCTCTTTCGGCGGACTCGAGGCGTGTTTTCTCGCGCTGGCCGCCGTAATGGGCGGACTAGTGGGTTTCGAGTTCCCCGTGGCCAACCGGATCTATCTCGCCGGCGAAGCAAATCCCGGCCGGCGCGAAGCCGTCGTCTACGCCGTGGATCTCATCGGATCGTGCCTTGGCGCCTTGGGCATTGGTCTTTGGGCGCTGCCGGTGCTGGGGATGGGAACCACGCTGGCCGTTTTGGCCGGCCTGAACGCCGCCACCGCCCTCGTGGTGGCTATTTCCAAACTCCCGGAATCGTCTCGCCGTCCGGCGTGACGCCGTCGCGGAGAGCGTTTCGGACCACGAAATAGCCGCGGCGTTCGATGACGATCTTGCCGGTTTGCGGCGAATAGGTGGAATCGCCCTCGGCGTACGGGATGTTGCCGGTGTAGACGAATTTGAGACCTTCTTCGCGCGCGATGGCGCGGGCGCGAATCACCGTTTCCACCGGGGTGGGGGGCAGATTGGACAGCTTGTGCATCGGGTGGAAGCGCGAGAAGTGCAGCGGGACATCGTCGCCGAGGTTCTCCTTGATCCAGCGCGCCAACTGGCGGACTTCGTCTTCGCCGTCGTTTTCGCCCGTGACCAGCAGGTTGACGATTTCGAGCCAGACGCCGCTTTGGCGAACGAGTTTCAGCGTGTCCAGCACGGGCGCGAGGCTCCCGCCGGTCAGCTCGGTGTAGAATTTCGGGTTGAAGGCCTTGAAATCGACCTTGTAGGCGTCGATGAACGGCAGCAGCGCTTTGAGCGGTTCCGGCTGGATGTAGCCGTTGCTGACCACGAGGGTTTTGAGGCCCTTGGCCTTGGCCAGTTTGGCGATGTCCAGCATGTACTCGTAGAAGATGGTCGGTTCGCTGTAGGTGAAGGCGATGACCTGGCAGCCGGCGCGCAGGGTGGCGGCGACCGCTTCCTCCGGCGTCATGGCGCGCGTTTCGACTTCCCACGGAAACGCCTGGGAGATTTCCCAGTTTTGGCAGAAGAGGCAGCGCATGTTGCAGCCCGGCGTCGCGAGCGAAAAGGCCTGGGCGCCGGGCAGGACGTGGTAGAACGGCTTCTTCTCGATCGGATCGGCGTGGACCGCGGCGGTTTGGCCATAGGAAAGGGCGTACAGTTTGCCGCCGACATTCTTGCGCACGCGGCACAGGCCGATGTGGCCGTCCGGCAACCGGCACGAATTCGGACAGAGCAGGCAGTGGACCAGATTCCCCGCCAAGGTCTCGTACCACATGGCTTCATGGAGGTCGCCTGCGGCCGGCGGAGGCGGCGGGGCCGCTTCGGTCGTCGTGGCCCGTTCGCGGAAATAGATCAGCAGGGCTGCCGCGCCGACGACAGCCAGCAGAAACCCGATGGCCAAAACCCGTTTCACAGTTTCAACATACCATAGACAAGGAACAAGACGCCAATCGCCAGCGCGCTCGCGCGGCCCGCCCAGCGGAACTCCTGCATTCGGCCCAGCAGTCCCGCAAACAGCAGCGGCAAGAGGTACAGGCTGGTGGCGCAGAAAAAGATCAGGAAAAAGATCATCCCCTTGGCCATGCTGTGCAGCGTGAAGACGTAGGCCAGGGACATCAGGAACGGCGGGCAGACGTTCACGCCCATGAGGAAGCCCAGCAGGAGCGGCGTCGCCGCGCCGCGCCGGGTGCCCGCCGCGCAGAACGACCAGGCCGGTCGCCAGAACCCCACCGCGTAGAAGATCAGCCACGCGGACATGACGATCAAGGCCAGCGCGGACAGCCGGTCGAGGCCGACCCCGCCGAACCGTTCGCCAAGCCAGCCGACGACGGCACCAAACAGGACATAGCCCCCGAGGCGTCCGGCGAGCACCTGGAGCCAAACCATCCATATCCCGCGGGGGCTTCGTTCTTCCGCCGCGAACACCGGCAGCAAGAACGGATAGCACGACACGCAGCAAAACAGGCCCGTCGAAAGCCCGGCCAACAGCGGTTCCAAGATGAGGTGGTGCCAATCCACGGGATTACCGAAACCATCTTATCACAAAATCGGGTCGCGAGGCGCCACCTCGCCGCGGTGGCCGACAGAGGCGGAAGGATTTTCTGTAGATAGGGCGTTGACCGGGCAACGATCCGATCCGTTCGGCCTTACGGCAGCTTGACGCCGGTGCGGTAGAAGGCGCCGGGGAGGCCGTTCGTTACGCGCAGGGAGACGGCGGAGCCGTCGTCGGCGCCGCGGACGTCCAAGCCCAGCGGCTGCCAGACGACGGTGCCCAGCAGGTTGGTGGCGCGCCAGATGTCGTACACACGCTGGGTGGACGTCGGCACGGGCGAGGGCAGCTCGAATGTGCCGGTTACCGGCGCGGCAAGGGCATCGATAATGCCATAGAGCACCGACGCCGCATTGGTAGGTACGGTCAGGGCAACGTATTCCTGCCAGTTGTTCAGCCAGTCGCCGTCGGCGTTGGCGAAGGGGATCGCGTTGGTGAAATTGCCGAAGTAGGTCGTTTCCCATTCGTTGGGCAGGCCATCGCGGTCGCTGTCCCCGCCGGTGTGGGAGACCAGTTTGAACGAATTGGTGGTGTAGGTGGTGCG
>JAKLIL010000238.1 GCA_022709625.1 Verrucomicrobiota bacterium | reverse complement strand
CCGCCGCCGACAGGGTCGCCGCCGCCGCCGCCACGTTGGTGGTCACCGCGATGTGCCCGATCGACACGGCGTCCGCCGCCATGGTGCTACCCGGGTTGAACCCGAACCACCCGAACCACAGGACGAGCCCACCGAGGGTGACGCTGGTCATGCTGTGCCCGGGGATGGGGTGGACCCGACCGTTCTCGTACTTCCCGCGACGGGCGCCGAGCACGATCACACCGGCAAGAGCGGCCCAGCCGCCCACCGAGTGCACCACCGTCGAACCCGCGAAGTCGCGGAAATTGCCGAAGAACGCCGCCAGCCCCGATTCGCCCGGCGTCGCGCCCAGGATGCCGCCGCCCCAGATCCAGTGGCCGCTCAGCGGATACACGAACGCCACCAGCAGCACGCTGAACGCCAGGAACGCGCTGAACTTGATGCGCTCGGCCACCGCGCCCGACACGATCGTCGCCGCCGTGCCCGCGAACACAAGCTGGAAGAAGAACTTCGCCCACAGCGGCACCGGCGTCCAGTTGATCGCCGAATACACGCCCTCGTAGGTCGCTGTCGAAAACGGATTCAGGGAAGCGTACGCCGCGCCCAGCGCCGGCGAGTTGTCCGCGCCGCTCGCGAAGAACAGGCCTTGCAGCCCGACCCACGGATTGCCGTCGCCGAACATCAGGCCCCACCCGATCACCCAGAAGGAAAGCGAAGCGATGGCGAAGACGATGAAGTTCTTCGCCAGGATGTTCACCGTGTTCTTGGCCCGGCACAGCCCGCTTTCCACCATCGCGAAGCCCGTGTTCATGAAGAACACCAGCATTGCCGCAATCAGGACCCAGACCGTGTCGAGCCCCACCCGCAGGTCGCTCATGGCCGGCGCCAAGCTCGCCGCCGACTCCTGAATCGCCGCCGGCGCGACGTCCTGCGCCCAGGCCGCGCCCGTTCCGGCCGGCAGCCAGATTCCCAATGCCATCAACCCAATGCTCAACACTTTCATCCGTTTTGCTCCTCCCCGGTTTTCCTGCCGCGTCGATTCCGTGCGAAGCCGATATTCCGGTTTGCATTCCAGATGGAGCAAAGACCATGCCAACCCCGATAAAAAACAGCTTATGGAGCGCTTATCCACATGTGCAGCATGCAGATAAAAAATATTTCATATTCAAACAAATGTGGAATCTATTTTTGTATTTAATACATTTATGTATCATTTTTTATATATGTGACATTTATGATTCATCGCGAGGTCCTAGGTTTTCGAGCGCGAGGTCCTATTTGGCTTAGCCTCCCCCCGACGAGATCGGCGGGGGCTCCAAAGCTGGAATCCGGCTGTTTGGATCCGGGACGACCCCGTACCGGGTTCGAAGAACCGCCTTTAGTCCTGCGCCGGCGGAATCAACCCGTCCAGTTGGGCGAACGGATTGAACAGCGTGGCAGGGGCCGGACCGTCCTGCGTCCCGCCGCCGTCGTAGCCCGCCATCGAGTTCTTGTCGTGCTCGTGGTCGTGGCAGTAGATGCACAACAATTCCCAGTTGCTGCCGTCGGTCGGATTGTTGTCGTGGTTGTGGTCTTTGTGGTGGACCGTCAGTTCCTTCAGCCGCGGCCCCTTGAATTCCCGCCCGCAACTGGCGCAGATGTGGGGAAAGAGCTTCAGCGCCCGCTCGCGGTAGCCCTGCGCCCGCTGCGCCGTCTCGCGCCGCAGCTCCGCCAACACCCGCTCGCGCTCCGCCGCGTCCATCGGCTTCTTCGATTTGTTTCGGCTGAATCCCGGTTCCATGCCCTGGTTTCCCTTCGGCCGGACAGCATAGTTCTCCGGAAACGGCTTTTCAACCGCCCCTATTCTGAATCCTGAATTCTGACTTCTGAATTCTGGCGCCCGCCCCGGGCGCCCATCACCCGTACGGGCGGGGATCGATCTGGTAGCCTTTGATCTTATAGCCGAGGATGCGCGGGGTGGTGCCCAGGGCGCGGGCGGCGGAGGCCACGTTGCCGCGCGTGGATTTCAGCGCGTCGCGGATCAGGTCGCGCTCGTAGGCGCCGACGAGGGCCTTGAGGTTGCCGGTGGTTGGCGCGCCGCCGGCTTCGGCCGTCTGCAAGGTCGGCGGCAGGTGGTACGGATGGATGACGCTGCCTTCGGCCACCAGCACGGCGCGTTCGATGCAGTTTTCCAGCTCGCGCACGTTCCCGGGCCAATGGTAGCTCATCAACATGTCGATGACGGCGCTCGACAGCCGCCGCACGTCCTTGCCGTTTTCCTGCGCGTACTTTTGCAGGAAATAGTCGGCCAGCAACACGATATCGGCCTTGCGCTTGCGCAACGGGGGAACATAGATCGGAAACACGTGCAGGCGGTAATACAGATCCTCCCGGAACTTGCCCTGCTGCACCAGCGCCAGCAGGTCGCGGTTCGTGGCCGCAATCACCCGGACGTCGACCTTGATGGTCCGGGTGCCGCCCACGCGCTCGAACTCGCGCTCCTGCAGGACGCGCAGCAGCTTGATCTGGATGGATATGGGCACGTCGCCGATTTCGTCCAGCAGCAGCGACCCGCCATGCGCCAGCTCGAAGCGCCCTTTGCGTTCGGCCACCGCGCCGGTGAACGCGCCTTTTTCGTGGCCGAACAGTTCGCTTTCAATGACGCTTTCCGGCAGCGCCGCGCAGTGGGCCTTGATGAACGGCTTGTCCGCGCGCGGGCTGTTGTAGTGGATGGCGTGGGCCACCAGTTCCTTGCCCGTGCCGGTTTCGCCTTCGATCAGCACCGGGGCCGGACTTTTCGACACCTGCGCGATCTGGTCGTACACGATCTGCATTTCGTGGGAGTTGCCCACGATGTTCGCCGGACGGAAACGCTCCTTCAGTTCGGCCTTGAGCCGCGCGTTTTCCTCGGTGAGCCGGCCCTGGTCTTCCTGCACCGCGCGGCGCAGCTTGGCGGCCTGCGCGATCATGGAGGCGACGATCGTCAGCAGGCGCACGTCCTGCTGCAAATCGGCGGCGGGATCGTAGGCCCGGTTGGCGCTGAGGGCGCCGGCCACTTCGCGTTCCACCTTCAGCGGCACGCAAATAAACGAGGTGTCGGGCCGCTTGCCCCGCTGCGTCTTGTCCAGAAACAGCGGCGACTCGCTGGTCCGGGGGATCACGATGGGCTGACCGTCCAGCACGACCTTCCCGGTGACGCCCTCGCCAAGCCGATAGCGACCGCGTTGCGCCTGCTGCGCCGAGAGACCGTGCGCGGCTTCGATCAGGATGTCGCCCGTTTTGCGGTTCAGCAGCGTCAGCGTCGCGTAGTCGAGCCCCAGTTGCGCCGAGAGCGCCTCCAGCATGGGGTCGGCCACCTCGCGCAGGTCGAGGGTATGGTCCAAGAGGCGGCTGATTTCGCCCAGCAGATCGAGTTCCCGCGAATGCCGGTCGGCGGCGAAGGCCGCCACCGGCACATCGGGCCGGGACGCGCGTTGAACCGTCATGGCATCCCTACTTGATGAACAGCATTTCCTGGTAGGTCGGCAGCGGCCACAGATCGTCGGCGACGATGCCTTCGAGCCGATCGGCCACGGCGCGCACCGCGTCCATCGCAGGCACGATCTCGCGACGGCAGAAGGCCGCGTGGGCCGGGACGTTGCCGTTGTGCGCTCCGGCGATGGCCGCGCGCAGTTTCTCCATGCACGCTTGCAGGTCCGCCG
>JAKLIL010000237.1 GCA_022709625.1 Verrucomicrobiota bacterium | reverse complement strand
AATCCATGTCGCCGCAATGGTCCTCGGCGCCGAGGATGTCGGTGAGCAGCACGGGCTTCTGGCCCGCGCCGGTGACGAGGCCGATGGAGATGCCCGCGACGGGCTTCTTCAGCGGGATGCCGGCGTCCATGAGGGCGAGGGTGCCGACGCAGACGGACGCCATGGAGGAGGAGCCGTTGGAGCCCATGATTTCGGAGACCACGCGGATGGTGTAGGGGTAATCCTGCGGAACCATCGGCTCGATGGAGCGTTCGGCGAGCGCCCCGTGTCCGATTTCGCGCCGGTTGAGGCCGCCGAGGCGCTTGACCTCGCCGGTGGAATAGGGCGGGAAGTTGTAGTGGAGGGTGAAACGCTTGGTCTTCTCGCCGCCGGTGAGGCCGTCCATTTCCTGTTCGTCCTGGCCGGTGCCGAGGGTGGCGACGGCCACCGCCTGCGTTTCGCCGCGGGAGAAGAGGGCCGACCCGTGGACGCGCGGGAGAATGGCGACTTCGGCGCACAGCGGGCGGATGTCGTCCATGCCGCGGCCATCCATGCGCTGGCCTTTTTCGAGGACCCCCCGGCGGACGACGTCGATCTCGACGACGTCGAACAGCTGCTTGAAGCGGTTCTCGGTCATGAGTTCTTCGCCGTAGATTTCCTTCATCTTGGCGAAAGCAGCGTCGAAGACGGCCCGCATCTTGGCCTGGCGCTCAAGTTTCTTGACGGTGAAGAGGGCGGCTTCGAGGTCGCCGCCGAGGATTTCGCGCAGCTTGGCGACCTGGGCGGCGTCGGGACCGGTTTCGACGAAGGTCTTGGGGGGCAGGCCCATCTTGGCGCGCAGTTCGGTCTGGGCGTCGCAGATCTTCACGACGGCTTCGTGGCCGAACTTCATGGCGGCGACCATGTCGGCGTTGTTGATTTCGAGCGCGGAGCCTTCGATCATCATGGGCAGGTCCCGGCGGCCGACGTAGACCAGATCGAGGTCGGAGACCTTGATCTGGCTGTGGGTGGGGTTGAGGACGAACTGGCCGTCGATGCGGCCGACGCGCACGGCGCCGATGGGGCCGAGGAACGGCAGCTCGCTGAGCATGAGCGCGGCGGAAGCCGCGTTGATGCTGAGGATGTCGCTCTCGTTCTCGCCGTCGGCGGTCATGAGCGCGTTGTTGATCTGGACCTCGTTGAAGTACCCCTCGGCGAACAGGGGGCGGATGGGGCGATCGGTGACGCGCGCCGTGAGGATTTCCTTCTCGGTGGGGCGGCCTTCGCGCTTGAAGTAGCCGCCGGGGAAGCGGCCCGCGGCGTAGAAGCGTTCGCGATATTCGACCTGCAGCGGGAAGTAGTCGATGCCTTCGCGCGGCTTATTGGTATGGCTGACGGCGGAAAAGACCAGGGTCTCTCCGAGTTGGCAGGTGGCTTGGCCGGCGGCTTGGCGGGCCAGCAGGCCGGTTTCGAACGTCATCGTCTTATCCGCAAGGGGGACGGTGACGCAGGTGGTATTCTTCATTGTTTCTTTCCTTCTCGCTTCTTCTTCTTCTTCGGGTTTACTACAGGGGTGGGCCCGCACGCGTTTCGCGGCGGAACGCGGCGCAGGGATAAGGAAAGAGAGAAACTCGGTCCATCCACGGCCGCCGGAGGCCGCAAGCGGACGGGGGCCGCTTCCCCCGCGCGGGGGAAAGGCGTCCCCCGGGGCACTAGCGGCGCAGGCCGAGGCGGTCGATGAGTTTCTGGTAGCGGGGCAAGTCCGAATCGCGGAGGTAGTCCAGCAAGCGGCGGCGCTTGCTGACCATGACGATCAGCCCGCGGCGCGAGTTGTGGTCGCCCTTGTGGGCCTGGAGATGCGCGGTGAGGTCCTGGATTCGCTGGGAGAGGAGGGCCACCTGGACCTCCACGGAACCGGTATCCTTCTCGTGCTGCTGATATTCCTGCTTGATCGTCGCCTTGGCTGCGCTGTCCATCATAATGCTTCTGTCTACCTTGCTTCCGCTGATTCCGACTGCTTAATTGATATATCGAAGGGCGGACTATACGGACGGTCCGAGGGGGAAGCAAGGCCTATTTTTTTACTGGAACGGGACGCGTGCGGACTGGCGGCGATGGAAATCTTCCCTCGTTTTCAGAGGGATTGAGCGCACTTTTCGCTTCTGGGACGGCCAAAAGGGGAAAAAGGCGCCAAAAACGGAAAAAACGCCGGTTTTCTGGCTTGATTCCGTCCGGCTGGCTCGGATGGGGCCTGCCAAGCCCGAAAGAGGGTCCAATAACGGGTATTTTTTCCAAAAAAGCGAAAAAATACCAGTCATGAGCGTTTTTCCAACCGTATTATTAATAATGAATAACAAATATAATATATTTATATGCAATATTATATAAATATTTTGATCCATATTCATTAGTTCTATATTCAATATATATGAGCATAATTAGGTTAATATTTAAAAAATATTCAGAAACAATGAAATATTTGTTGACATCGGGGGTCGATAGTATGAAATTACGATTACGAAAATATTAATATTTCATTAAGAACTCTGTGAACACATGCGGACCAAGGTTGGGAAACGCGGCGCGCGGGCGCCGGAAAAATTTGCGGTGGGCATTGGGCGGAGTCGCGCCCAAGCCGCGCCGGCCGGCGGACGAAATCCGCGGCGCGGCGCGGCGGTGGAGCGGCAAAAATCCAGACGAACAGGAGTGCGGCATATGAACAAGTTCATCTTGTCATTCGCCTTGAAGCGACCCCCGGGGAGTCGGACTCGGGGGATGGCCATGGCGGCGGCGATCCTGATGCTGATGGCGGGCGCCGTGTCCGCTTCCGCGCAAACCGCGCGGCGCATCGTGGCGAGCACCGACGACGCCGAAGAACTGGTTGCCAACGGCAACATGGTTCTGGGCGACACGAAACTGGAAATGGCGGCCAACTGGGCCGCCGCGCGAACCAACCAACTCGTCGGGCTGCGTTTCACGGGCATCGACGTGCCGCGGAATGCCGCCATCGCGGCGGCCTATCTCACGTTCCAGGGCGTCACGCCCAACGGGACCAATTCGAACAGCGGCGCGGCGAACCTGACGATCCGCGCCCAAACGGCCGACAATCCCCCCGGGTTCGCCACGAACGCGTTCAACGTCACCGCCCGGTCGCTCACCACGGCCGCGACCAACTGGTCGCCGGGGGCCTGGACCAACGGGGGCAGCTACAGCACTCCTTCGCTGGTGGCCGTCGTGCAGGAACTCGTGAACCGGCCGGGCTGGGCGCCGGGCAATGCCATGGTCTTCGTCGTGTCCGGCACGGGCTCGCGGTCGGCGGTTGCCTACGATGGCAATCCGGCCGCCGCGCCGTTGTTGACCATCCAGTACGCGGCCCCCGCGCCCGGCGGCGTGCCCGGCGCGCTGGCCTGGTTCAAGGCGGACGCCGGCACCAGCACGACCAATTCCGGCGCGGGCCTGGCCGCGTGGACCAACTGGATCGGCGGGGTGGATGCCGTCCAAGGCACGGCCGCCAACCAACCGACCTACGGCGCTGCCGCCGACATGCTCAACTTCAATCCGGTGGTGAGTTTCAGCCACTCCAACGCCCAGCACTTCGCGCTGGCGACCAACGTCTTCGGCGCGGGCGTCGCGCGGACCGCCGCGCAATTCTTCGCGGTGACGCGCAACCGGAACCTGACGGAGCAAAACGCGTTGTGGTGCGAAGCGCTCGACGCCACCAACCGGATCCTGCAGCACCTGCCGTGGGCG
>JAKLIL010000236.1 GCA_022709625.1 Verrucomicrobiota bacterium | reverse complement strand
CGTGCTGCAAGGGCAAATCCAAGTATCGGCATGTCCGGGCATCCGCCGCCATGGTTTCCAGAATTTCTTCCGTCAGGTGCCGCGGATGCGCATACAGCACGCGGAACCACAATTCGCCGGGAATCTTGTACAACTCGCGCAGCAGCGCCGCCAGTTGCGGTTCGCCGGCGATATCCGTCCCATAGGCCGTCGTGTCTTGCGCGATCAGATTCAATTCCTTGGCGCCGGCGGCGACCAGTTCCCGCGCTTCCCGCAGGATGGCCGGCATGGGCCGACTCGCCCGCCGCCCGCGGATCAGCGGGATCGAACAATAGGCGCAATTGTTCGAACAGCCCTCGCCGAGCTTCAAATAGGCCGAACAGGCCGAACCGATCCGCATCCGCGGCTGGTTCAGGAAGGAAAAATACGCGCGTGGCAACGTCCGGCCGGCATAACCTAGCGGCGGCCGTTGCCCGCTCTTCTTTCCTGCCAGCAGCGACAGGCAAATTTCCGGCAGACGGACGTAATCCGCAAAACCCACCCGCGCGTCCGCCGCATCCAGGAACCGGGCGAGATCTGGCGCGCCGCCGGCCCGCTCCGGCAGGCAGCCGGCCGCCACCAGCAAGGGTCGGCCCTTGCGGCCCCGCCGCCGGGCCAGATCCGCCAAGACTTTCGCTGCTTCGACGCGCGCGGCGTCCAGAAAACCGCAGGTATTGACGATGCAAATATCGGCGGCCAGCGGCTCGGCCACGAACCGAAAACCCGCCAGCGCGAGGCTGCCCAGGATTCCTTCCGAATCCACGGTGTTCTTCGGACAGCCCAGATTCACCAGGCTGAAACATTGTTCTTTTTCAGCCATGCCGCGCCATCAGCTCGAACAGCCAGGCGATCTGCTCGCCAAGATCCCGCATGTTCGCCAAGCCTTCCGCATCCTTCAGTACGTCGCCCGCCTCCATGCCCATGCCGAAATTCCAGTAGGTCGATCCAGGCACGATCATCTGGTTGCTTAAAAACAGGTGGTTGATTGAATCCACCACGTGTACCGCGCCCCCGCGCCGCACCGCCGCCACAGCCGCACCGACCTTCCGCCGCAACAGGCCGCCGTTGGCCCGGCCCACGCGCCCGGCGCGGTCGATGAGCGCCTTGGTTTCGGGCGTCAGGTCCCCGAAATAGGTCGGCGAACCGATGACGATCGCGTCCGCTTCGATCATTTTGGCGAAGACGGGATTGAAGGCGTCCTCGATGGCGCACCGCCGGTTTTTGTGGACGCCGCAGGCGCCGCAGCCTGTGCACCCGCGGATGTCCGTGCCGCCCACCTGCGCGATTTCCGTCTGGTGTCCCGCCGCCGCGATGGGTTCGAGCACTTTTCCCAGCAGGATTTCCGTGTTGCCGCCCTTGCGCGGGCTGCCGTTGATCGCCAATGCCTTCATCGTTCCGCTCCTATTTCCGTACTCTGAACTCTGTTCTCCTCTTCCGCTTCGTCCCAGATGCCATCCCAGCACGCCATTTCATGGTTCGGAGCCATTTCCCGCATGGTGGGCGTCCGGCGGCCGCAAACCGGCCGCGCCAAAGGGCAGCGCGGGGCGAACCGGCACCCGGGCGGCGGTTTCGCGAGCGACGGCAGTTGGCCCGGGATGTCCGGCAAGCGTTCCGCCTTGCCGTGCAGCCGCGGCATGGCCGCCAGCAGCCCGCGCGTGTAGGGATGCGCCGGACGCCCGAAGACCGCATCGCGCGGGCCTTTTTCGGCCAGCCGCGCCGCGTACATCACATGCACGCGGTCGCACACGTCCCACACCACGCCCATGTCGTGCGTGATCAGCAGCACCGCCGTGTCGCCCCCGCGCAAGTGCAGCAACAGATCGAAAATCTGCGCCTGGATAGTCACGTCCAGCGCCGTCGTGGGTTCGTCCGCAATGATCAGTTCCGGCTCCGGCAGCATCGTCATCGCCAGCATGACCCGCTGGCGCATGCCGCCCGAGAGCTGATGCGGATAATCCTTCATCCGTTGTTCCGCGTCCGGCAAGCCCACGCGCCGGAGCCACTCCAGGCCTAGCGCCCAGGCCGCGGAGAACGAAAGATCCATATGCAGCCGCGCCGCTTCCGCCAACTGGTCGCCGATCCGGTGCAACGGCGACAACGCCGTCATCGGTTCCTGGAAAATCATGCCGATCTTGCCGCCGCGGATCTGCTGCAGTTCGGCGATCGGCATGGACAGCAAATCCCGTCCGTGGAACCAGGCGCGCCCGCCCTCGATCGCGGCCGGCGGCCGCGCCAGCAACCGCAGCAGCGCCAGCGCCGTCACCGTTTTTCCGCAGCCCGATTCACCCACGAGGCCGAGAACCTCGCCGCGCCGGATTTCAAACGAAACGCCATCGACCGCCCGCAGAAAACCTTCGGCCGTCTGGAATCCCGCCCGCAGTTCTTCCACCTTCAGCAGCGCTTCGTCCATGACCGCGAATCATCCGATGCTCTCCGCGCCTTGGCAAGAGTTTTGGGATTGGCGTTTCGCGCCGGCGAACGGTATGGTGCCCCTCCGATGGACTACCGCCGCGAACCATACGGCGCCTATGCGCCGCGAGCGCCGGGCTTCTTCGCCCAGCTTCCGCCCGTCGTCGCCTGGCTGATCAAGGCCAACGCCGCCGTTTTCCTGTTCTTCTTGCTCTTCCGACCGGGCCGCCTCTACGCCCTGCTGGCGCTCTCGTACGACGGCATTCGCCACGGCTATCTCTGGCAGCCGCTAACCTACATGTTCCTGCACGGCAGCCTCACCCATGTCTTCTTCAACATGCTCACGCTCTTTTTCCTTGGTCCGGAAACCGAGCGGGCCATGGGATCGAAACATTTCCTCGCCATGTACCTCATCAGCGGCCTGCTGGGCGGCCTGGGCTGGCTCTGGCTTTCGCCCGAACCCTACGCGGTCTGCGTCGGGGCATCCGGCGCCATCTTCGGCGTCCTCGCGGCCTACGCCACGCTGTATCCGCGCCGCCGGCTCACCGTCCTGGTGTTCTTCGTCTTCCCGGTCTCGATGATGGCGTGGCAGCTCGTCGCCGGCCTAGCCCTCGTCGAATTCCTGCTCGCCGGCGATCCGACCTCCGGCATCGCCCACACCGCGCATCTCGCCGGGGCCTTCGCCGGATTCCTCTACATCGACCAGCTCTTCGAAAACACCACCCTGCGCCGCCTGTGGGCCCGCGCCCGGGACTACGTCGCCCAGCGGCCCCACGTGGCGCCCCCGCCGCCGCCTCCGCCCGACCAGGCCGAAGTCGACCGCATCCTCGACAAAATCACCGCGCAGGGCATCCAATCCCTTACCAAGGCCGAACGCCAGACCCTCCACCGCGCCTCGCGGACCTTCTGAATTCGCTCCGCGGCGCCGGAATCCGGTTTTTCCACAGTATGGAAAACTTTTTAGGCTGGTTTTCCACACTATGGAAAACCCAGCGAGCCGCGATTCCCCGCGCGAGGGTTTACAGGTCGGGGCGGCGGGCGCGGGTGCGGGCAATCGATTGCTCGAGGCGCCATTTGGCAATCTCGGCGTGGTTGCCGGAAACCAGCACGTCGGGGACGGCCATGCCGCGGAAGACGGGCGGCCGGGTGTATTGGGGATATTCCAGGCGGCCGGTCGTGAAGGATTCGTCGTCGGCCGCGCCTTCGCCGTCGTCGTCTCCAGCCGGGCCGCTCACCGGCAGCGGCACGTCTCCGCTCATCACCTGGTGGCGCACAGCCATCTCGATTTCTTCAGCCAGGCCGGGGTTCAATTTCAGGTAATCTTTGGA